>JAFAVN010000011.1 GCA_019242435.1 Verrucomicrobiota bacterium
GGTCCGGGTGCTTAGTGGTTGGTGATTGCAGGTTGGCCTCAGTGGATGTCAGCGCAATGGCAACCCCCATACTGAGGCCAGGCGCTTTGTAGGTCAGTAGCTCCCGCCGATCTCGTGATAAGCAGTCGGTAATTTTCGGGAGCCGTCCGCTGTTGCCTTCATAGCTAGCGACATACACAGTGGCTCCCCTCGAGGATGGGCGGTGCCATTTCAGTCCCATCCGGATTGGCGGCTACATCAGCCGCGCCAACCTAACTTTCTGTCCTCCAAAATAATGAAGTTTTCGTTCTTCGTACAGCTTGAGCACCAGGACACACAGAGGCAAGATGCGGTTAGTCCATGGACCGTGACCCTGCCGCAAGAGGATCTGATAAAAGCCGATTTATTTTCGTCGGATCTGCGGTCATATTCGACCTGTTTCTGGCGGTGCTTCCTCTAAAGGCGGTCTGGCCAAACCTAGATCTTCTCCAGCATGCTCAAGACGACTTGGCGAAGTATGGCGTCGCTGTAAGTCTAGAGTGGGATGCGGATATTTTTGCGAATGTAAGGGGAGGAAAGGAACAGGCTGCAGTTACCGACGGCTTGATCCAGTTAGGGCTGGATTTCGATCTGAAAAAGTTAACCGGACTAGGTATTTTCGATGCCAGTCAGCTGCACGCCGAAGGCTATTACCCTTATGGGCCCGGCATTTCGGATTACGTCCGGGACTTGTCCGGAGTAAATAATAACGCGGCCTACAATAGTCCCAGGCTATATGAACTCTGGTTTCAAAAGGGATTCAAACTCGGTTTTCTGGAGAGCACTCTTCGGCTCGGTTCAATGGGCGCGGATGTAGAATTCAATGTCATTGACAGCGCCGCCTTTTTTATCAATTCGTCTTTTGGCGCTCAGCTTGCCTACGGTGGTAATGTACCGGTCCCGGTGTATCCATTCACTGCCCTGGGAGCTCGCCTAGATGTCGCGGCCGGCAACGATTGGAATGTTAAGACTACGTTCCGGTCAGCCGTTTTGGATGGTAATTCTGCTGCTCCGACCTTGGGACCGTTTGCAGTCAATGCACCTAGTCAACCCAGTTATAACCCGCACGGTGTTGACTTTCATTTCAATCCCAGCGAAGGCCTGATCTTCATAAACGAAGTTGTTTTCGACTACTTGAGCCGGGAACCCAAAGAAAATAATGTCAGCGGACCGGGACGTTGGTTCATTGGGCCTGGGCGCCTTGTGATCGGCGGCTTCTATTCAACGGATAGAATGGAAGATATCTTCCAGGCTGAGCTCCGATCCCTTGGAGTAAGCCCTTCTGGGAAACCAGTTCGCCAATCACGAGGCGATCACGCGATATATTGCATTTTAGAACAGAAATTTTACGAACCACAGTTAGGCTCTCCCGCAGGCCTATATTTTTTTGGACGCGGCATGTTCCTACCGGATGATCAAAACCTCGCCACCATTTCGGTTGAAGCAGGAGCGGTCTACAAAGGATTGTTCCGGCGTGCGCGAGATGTACGTGATTCTTTCGGTATCGGTTTCGGCTATAATCGTATCAGCGGACGCGTCCAGGAAGCCGATCGCGTGGCCGCTGACGCTGGAGGAGAAGAAGTGCCGAATTTCCGCTTTGAATCAGTTGTAGAGGCAACCTATGTTTGCCCCATCACTGAGCATTGGAAACTGCAACCGGACCTTCAGTGGGTCATCCGGCCGGGTGCCGCTGGTCGCTATCCTAACGCTGTTGTGCTCGGGCTTCGATCGGTCGTGACCTTTTGACCTCCCAGAGTTTTGACCATGGTAGCAAGACAACGACGAAAGCGACGCCTTAGTGTGGTTTTGAAGTGCGCAGGGCTCCTGCTGTTATTACCAGGAGCTTCATGCTGGGCCCAAATACCACCTTCCATCGAGTTACCTCCGAGTTACACACTCGAAGTGTTGGATCCGACCTTTTCTCAGAAAGGTGGTGTGGTATCTGTGTCCGGTTCAGTACGGATGGCAAATCCGTGGGCTGAAACCGCCTGGGGTTACCTGGAACTGTCGCTTCTGGACGACAAGGGGAACCTGATAACGAAGGTTCCGGTTGATTACTTCCCGAAACCGCTCACCCGCACTTATCATAGCGATAATGAACCGATGGCAGTCTTTGGAGTGAGTGTGAAGGTTGGAGATCGGACTGTGGGCACCGTTCGGATCGTCTATCACGACTGACGGGCTCGCGTGAAGCTCGCCCGGATGACAAATGGACCCGCCGCTCGTTCTCGTTGACGAGGCCTCTATTTGTCATTCGTCATTTTGTCATTTGTCACCGGGGCGAGCGTCAGGCGAGCCCGGCTGCCAATGTTTCCAGCTTCAAAACGGTATTCCAGTTCCTGCCGGTGGCCGGAGTGCCCAACTTCGTCTCGATCAGCCTAACGGTTAGCCGCGACTTGCCGATCCCTGCGCGGTAAAAGATGTAGGCCTCTCGTCCAATCACCTCGATGATCTCCGGCCCGGAAACGGCAACCCGTAAACTGCCGACTTGCTGATGTGTGGGCGCACTCTTCAAAATCAGCATTAAAAGATGCGTCGGATCCAGCCTGGCTTCATCAGGCAGCGGATTGCGCTTAATGATCGCGCTCCATTGTTCTGCTGTCCTGACGAAGAAGGTAGTCTTAAGGCCTAAAGTCCGGTTAGCCGTCTTTTCCAGAAAGCTTTCCAGTGCCGCCCCATTTTTTTCCTTGCTTCGGAAGACTAAGTTACCGCTTTGTAACCATGATTGTACGCCTTCAAATCCGACATCGATCAGAAAAGCTCGCAACTCAGCCATGTTGACCAGCTTGGTGCCGCCAACGTTTACGGCTCTCAGCAAAGCAATTTGAGTTGCCATGGAAATTGTTCGGAGTCTGGGAAACCTGCGCGACGCAAAGTACTTTTCTCGGCTGGCAAATTGCCAAAAATCGTTACTTTTGCGATTAAACGCAAATATGCGCTGCCTGGTGATTGAAGACGAAGCAGATACCGCTCGTTATATCTGCAACGGATTAATTGAAGCGGGTTTCAGTGTCAATTGGTGCCGCGACGGTGTTGACGGCCTCCGCATGGCGGCGGATGAGATTTGGGACGTGGTCGTCCTGGACCGCCTTCTGCCAGGCAATATTGACGGGCTTTCTATTGTGCAGAAAATGCGGGACCTCCGGAAATCGACTCCAGTACTTATTCTTAGCGCTTTGGCGAGCTTGGATGAACGAGTTCGCGGGTTGCGCAGCGGCGGTGACGACTATCTGACCAAACCATTTGCCTTTTCCGAACTCATGGCCCGAATACAAGCGCTTCTCCGGAGGTCGGCAATGCACCAGGACGCCAGCGAACTCTGGATTGCGGACCTTAAATTGGATTTGAGACGCCGTCGGGCCGAGCGAGCTGCCAAAGTGATCGCTCTGCAGCCGCGCGAATTTCGGCTGCTCGAATACCTCGTGCGTCATCAGGGACAAGTGGTGACCCGGACGATGTTGCTGGAGGCAGTGTGGGAATACCATTTCGACCCACAAACCAACGTCATTGATGTCCAGATCAGCCGGCTTCGGCAGAAGATCGACAAAGGATTTTCTCCCCCGCTTCTCCATACGGTCCGTGGCGCCGGCTACATGATCAGCGTACATGATTAGATTGTTTAAGACCGTCGGGTTCCGTCTGGCCATGGGTTACGGCATTCTCGTACTTTGCGCCGTGGCGGTAATCTCGACCATCCTCTATTTCGGCACGGTTGGTGTACTGGACCGCGAGATCAACACGAAGCTCTTCGGCATCTCCGATCGATTGCAAAAGCGGTTCGCAGAGAGCGGAATCCCCGGTGTCCAACAAGGTATAGAACAGTTGTTGACGGACGGAGTTGATACGGATACGGAGGTTTATCTCCTGATCGGGACGGACGGAAAAGCACTGATCGGCAACATCAACCCGTTGGACAAAACCAAGGTAGCTTTCGAGCGCCTGGTCGATAAGCCAGTAATCCGGTATGGCCGGCCATCAAATAGCCGGCTTCTGGCCCGCCAGTTACCAAACGGCGCCTTATTGGTAGTTGGTCGAGACATGCAGGACATCAGCGGGATTACCCAACTGGTGCTGCGTTCCTTGACGGTAGGTGGCGCTCTCGCATTACTGATCGCAATTGGCGGGGCCATACTGTTTCGCCAGCAACTGGAGCACCGGGTCGCTGCTATACGACACACGGTTTTGGAAATTGAAGCCGGAGATCTCAGCCGGCGGATTCCCCTCCTGGACTCCGACGATGAGTTCACCCGGTTGAATCACGATATCAACCAGATGCTGGATCAGATTCAACATCTGATGGACGGCGTCCGAAACGTCTCCAACGCAATCGCTCATGATCTGCGAACTCCACTCGGGAGGATCCGAAGTCTGCTCGATGAGGCGCTTCACTCGGGGAAAGACGCGGAGAAACTCTCGCGTGCCGCTACTAACGCTATCCGGCAGATCGACGATTTAACTGTGGTATTTGATAAATTACTGCAGATTGCGGAAGCTGAGTCAGGCACCCGGCGACAATCTTTCCACCTGGTGTCCTTGGGGGAAATTGTTACTGGTGTGGTCGAACTCTACGACGCCGCTGCAGAAACCAAAGGAATCCAGTTAACGCTCGGTATCGAAGGCGATCCGGTTGCCATAGGGGATAAAGATCTTCTGGCGAGTGCAACCGCTAACTTGATCGATAACGCGCTTAAGTATGCGGGTAACACCTCAACCGTGCGAGTTCGCGCGATTCAGGATCGCAACACAGTTTCCATAGTCGTTCAAGATAACGGACCCGGTATCCCACCCGGAGAACGAGAGAAAGTGATGACGCGCTTCTACCGGGGCGACCGCAGCCGCAGCTTTCCGGGAAATGGGCTCGGGCTACCAATCGTCACCTCGATCAGTCACTTGCATTCCGGCGTATTTTCCCTTGAGGATGCCGGCCCTGGTCTCAGAGCGCGCATTGTGCTACCCAGCGTGCGGCGTTGAGGCCGGCGGCGACACCTCCAGGCAATCATCTTTCAACAGACTGCACAGTAAGATGGTGCCCTACCTCACATTAGCCAACCGTGGCGTAGCGACCGTACCTTCCCAAAACATTACCAAATGGTAATGTGATCAAACCTATCTCCTGCGTAGGCTTAAGCCCGCTCCTTGAATCCGAGCAAACACGAAAGGCCAGACCCAATGAGCAAACCTTCTTCTTCTCTGCCGAAAGCAGCCCAGTTGCTCGTTGTACTTTTCATTGCCGTTGGCGTTGTTGCTATCTTCAGCTTCGGCACTTTCATGGGTTGGATATTTCCGAGGTCCAATTCCGCAGCCGAAGCTCAACCGGCCGCTTCGCCAAACTCATTTCGTCCTACGGACACCCAATGGCAAAGCCTCAAAATCGCTACGGTCCAGCTCAAGGAATTTCAGGACCAGCACACTACCGAAGGGAAAATCGCGAATGATGATGACGCTACGACCCAGGTTTTCTCGGAATATTCGGGGCGAGTTATCAAGCTGTTCGTCAGGGCGGGCGACCAGGTCAAAGCCGGCGCTCCGTTGCTGACGCTAGAGGCTGCAGAGCTGGTTCAAGCCCAGAATGATCTGATCAGCGCGGTTTCCACTCTCAATACTGCCCAGGCCGCACTGAACCTGGCCCAAACGACAGAGAAACGGCAGCACGATCTTTACAACAGTAAGGGTGCACCACTTAAAGATTGGCAACAGAGCCAGGTGGATCTGGCCACCGCTCAAGGCGCTTTTCGATCCGCTCAAATCGCATTGACAGCGGTGCGGAATCGCTTGCGGATCCTGGGAAAGAGTGAGGCCGATATCGCCGGCATCGAGCATGCGCCGGATGCCTTGAACCTAAGTCCGGAAGCGACCATCTTCGCACCGATCAGTGGCACGGTGACTCAACGAGCGGTTGGGCTCGGGCAATACATTAATACCGCAGCGAACGGTGGTACCTCACCAATATTTTCGATTGCGGATATGACAAAGGTGTGGCTGCTGGCTAACGTACGCGAGGAAGACGCCCCATCGATGCAGCTCGGGCTGCCGGTAGAAGTGCATGTGCTAGCGTTTCCCGGCCGCAAGTTCAAAGCGAAACTAACCTTCGTCGCAACTTCCATTGACCCTAATATCCGTCGGTTACCGGTGCGTGCCGAAGTGGAAAACCCGGACCGCGCCTTGAAACCGGAGATGTTTGCCAATTTCAGCATCATTGTAGGCAGCGCCGTAACTTCCCCAGCCATGCCCGAACAGGGTGTGCTATATGAAGGCGATATGGCGCGAGTATGGGTCGTGGGAAAAGACAAAACACTAGCTCTGAGACAAATTCGACCGGGCTGGATTCAGGATGGGCTGGTGCAGGTGCTCTCCGGTCTGCAAGCCGGCGAGCAGGTCGTCACCAGCGGCAGCTTATTCATCGATCGGGCAGCCCAAAGCGACTAAGCCGCAAAATGCCAGCCTCAAGTAGCGGAACAATCTGAACGAAAGAACGCCTGCACTTAGGGATCCCTTGAGTAAAAGAGCGCGCCATGGCAAGCACGCACTGCCGACCATGAAGGGCGAACCGGAATGAACAGCATCGTTAGATTTGCCATCAAGCAGCGGATGATCATCGTTGTCCTCACGCTGTTTCTGTTCGGCGCGGGCATTGTTAGCTTTACCATGCTCAATATCGAGGCGTATCCCGACCCGGTACCGCCATTAGTCGAAGTGATCACCCAAAGCACCGGCCAATCTGCAGAAGAGATTGAGCGCTATATCACTATTCCGGTCGAGATCCAGATGGCCGGGATCCCACACGTGACTTCGGTGCGAAGCATCTCCCTCTTCGGTCTATCGGACGTTAGGATCGCGTTTACTTACGACTTCACTTACGACGAAGCGGAGCAACGGGTAATCAACCGGCTTTCCCAATTATCGCCGTTGCCAAACGGTGTGGTGCCGCAGATCTCACCAGAGAGCCCGATTGGTGAGATTTACCGGTATCGAGTTGTCGGACCTCGCGGTTATTCGGTGATGGACCTGAAAACTATCCAGGACTGGATTCTCGAACGCCGGTTCAAAGCCGTCCCCGGAGTGGTCGACGTCAGCGGTTGGGGAGGTACAACCAAGAGCTATGAAGTAACTGTCGATCAGAAAAGATTATTCGCATCCGGCATCACCATTCCCCAAATCCAGCAAGCGCTTAATAACGCCAATATCAACGTCGGCGGCCAGACAGTTAACTTCGGCCCGCAATCGGCCGTAATCCGCGGAGTCGGCTTGATCCATACGATGGATGACATCCGCAATACGATGGTGAGTCAAAATAATGGGTCACCAATCCGGATCAGAGACATCGCCACCGTTCAAGTGGGTCATCAACCGCGTCTCGGCATCGCCGGCCAAGACGATGACAATGATATCGTCCAAGGGATTGTATTAATGCGGCGTGGCGAGAAGAGTTTGCCGACGATTCATCGGGTCGAGGAGGAAGTGAACAAGATCAATACGAGCGAAATTCTTCCGCCCGGTGTGAGTCTAAAAAAACTTTACGATCGCAGTGATTTGATTGCGATTACTACCCACACCGTCCTGCACAATCTCATCGTGGGTGTCCTT
>JAFAVN010000297.1 GCA_019242435.1 Verrucomicrobiota bacterium
GTTATGAGGGAAAACGGTTACATTCTCGCTGGCCACGACATGGAACACTTCGAATGGGGCGTCGACGACCAGTTTTGGTGGGACATAAAGAACCGTCCCGGCTTTCACCGAAGCCTTGTGAAGCGCGACAAATTTCTTTGACCCCAGGCGGGCGGCCTGAGTCATGAAATGGGTCTGCAACAGATCCGGGCGCGCCTGGGCAGCCTGTTCCAGAGTAAGAAAAAGCAGGCCCTGTTCACGCAATGACTCGTCGAAAAGCTCACAGGAAACCAGCTGGTCATTAACAAAGACCATCCGGCCAGCCGGACGAGGAAACCCGCGGTCGAGCACTCCGTCGACACCAGGTTTCTGGATTGAACGAGCCGGCCTATAGCCATCTAGAACCAGGTTTTTAACCGAAGAGAACCGCCATAGTTCATCTTTACGGTTCGGATACGGCTCCTGTTCAAATTCCTTCTGTGCTTCCGTCTGCGCTTCGGTAAACCACCGAGGCAGGGGATCAGTTCCTTCAGTTAGTGGTGCCGACGAAACTTTCTCGAGCACTGTTCCACCAGATTTTTGCCCTTGTAGCATGTAAGTTGCGAGTTCTCCGTTCGCCCTTTGCAGTCGAGAGCCTCGCGATCGAGGCCCTGCAATTTAGGCGTGCGCTTTATCCGACCGAGCCCTCCATCTCGAGGTCGATCAAGCGTTTCAATTCGACGCTGTACTCCATCGGGAATTGACGGACGAGGTCGTTCACAAAGCCGTTAACCGCCAAGCTCATGGACTGTCCTTCGGAAAGTCCGCGCTGCTGCATGTAGAAGATCTGTTCCGCACTGATCTGGCTGACGGACGCCTCGTGTTGGGTGGCGTTGCCGGTACCGCGGACAGTGATGGCCGGATAGGTATCGGTCCGGCTGCGAGCATTGATCAGTAACGCATCGCACTCGGTGTTGTTCTTGCAGCCTTTGAGATGCTTTGGCACGTGGACTAAACCGCGATAGGTGGCCCGACCTTGACCTATGCTGATGCTTTTCGAAACGATGTTACTGGTCGTCTCGTCGGCGGCATGAATCATTTTGGCGCCGGTATCCTGGTGTTGGCCGTCGCCCGCTAAAGCAATGCTGATGACTTCACCCCGTGCCTTCCGCCCTTTCAGGACTACACCTGGGTATTTCATAGTCAGGCGGGAGCCGATATTACAATCGATCCACTTGATCTCGGCTTCCTCCATGGCCATTCCCCGTTTAGTGACCAGGTTGAATACGTTGGGAGACCAATTCTGGACCGTCACATATTGGATCTTGGCACCCGGCATCGCGACCAGCTCAACCACGGCTGAATGCAGGGTTGCGGTCTCGAATTTTGGCGCAGTGCAGCCTTCCATGTACATCACTTCTGAACCCTCGTCTGCGATGATCAGCGTCCGTTCGAACTGGCCGAAATTCTCGGCATTAATTCGGAAATATGCTTGCAGCGGATGTTTCACCTTCACGCCAGGCGGAACATAGATAAAGCTTCCGCCGCTGAAAACGGCGCTATTCAGCGCGCTGAACTTATTATCCGCTGTGGGGATCACTTTGCCGAACCATTTCCGGAAAATCTCGGGATGCTTCTTTAAACCCTCGGTGCTTCCCACGAAGATAACGCCTTGTTCAGCTACCGCTTTCTTAATATTGGAATAGACTGCTTCGGAATCGAATTGTGCCTCTACGCCGGCCAGGAATTTCCGCTCGCTTTCCGGGATCCCCAAACGTTCGAAAGTCTGTTTGATCTCATCCGGAACTTCTTCCCAACTCCGTTTCGGCGCGTCTCCGGACGCGAGATAGTAACGGATCTTATCGAAGTCGATTACATCCAACTCATGGCTCGCCCAATGCGTCGGGAGCGGTTTATCGTTAAAAATATGGAACGCGTTTTTCCGGAAATCACGGATCCAGTCGGGCTCCTCTTTGGCATCGACGATGTAATCGATGGTTTTTTCCGTTAGCCCAACTCCGGCGTCCCGGGTCGCTTTGATATTAAAGTAAAAATCGCCAATGCTGCGATCGAATTCGATTGTGTCGTTCGCTGTGCTCATAACAAATTCAGGGTTCGTGGTTCAGAGTTCGCCGTTCGCAGTTTCTTAGTTCGGCAAAGCAGCGGGCGAAACCGTCTCCTCTTCCATCTCCGGTTGTCCTGTTTTCAGCCAATCATAACCTCTGGATTCAAGCTCCAGAGCAAGCTCCTTGCCGCCGCTTCGGACAATTTTGCCGGCAAACATCACATGCACAAAATCGGGCACGATGTAATTCAAAAGCCGCTGGTAATGCGTTATCAAGAGGACCCCAAGCTTCGGTCCACGCAGCTTGTTAACGCCGTGCGCGACGATTTTGAGAGCATCAATATCCAGCCCGCTATCGGTTTCATCCAACACTGCGAAAGCCGGTTCCAAGACCGCCATCTGCAAAATCTCGTTTCGCTTCTTTTCTCCACCTGAAAATCCTTCGTTCACGGCGCGGGCAGTAAATTCCCGTTTTATTTCGAGGAGATCCATTTTCTCGTAGAGCCGCTGATAAAAATCGGTGGCATCGAGTTCCTCACCCTCCGGCAGACGCGCTTGCAACGCGGCGCGCAAGAAATTGGCATTGCTGACCCCCGGTATTTCGACTGGGTATTGGAAGGCCATGAACAGGCCCTTGTGAGCGCGTTGATCAGGCTCGAGTGCCAGCAGGCTCTCCCCATCCAACAAAATGTCGCCTTCAGTAACTTCGTAATCGGGATGGCCGGCCATCACTTTAGCGAGAGTGCTCTTACCGGAACCATTCGGTCCCATGACGGCATGCACTTCCCCCTGGCTGAACTCCAGGTCTAAGCCCTGGATAATTTCCTGGCCGTTAATGGTAACGTGAAGGTTTTGAACGGAGATCGAACTCATAAGTTACTAAGATTCTTATTGATACAAGCCGGGCATCGGCCGCGGAAAGTGACCTCGGCCTGCTTTACTAAATAACCTGCCGGCAACGTCCAAGGCTGGTGAACCGGGGTCTCGATGTCATGAACAGCGCCGCATTCTTCACAAAAAAAATGGCTATGATCGAGCAGGTTGGCACAATACCGGGTAGGCGCCCGATCGAGGTTGACCTGTTTGACCAGGCCGCTGGCGACGAGGGCGTCCAAGCAGTTATAGACCGTTGCCAACGAGATGGTCGGCATGTGTTTCTTGGAACGTATAAATACCTCAACGGCAGTAGGATGATCCCGCTTCTGCATCAGGACGGCGAGAACCTCCTCGCGCTGTCTGGTCAGCCGGATCCCACTGGCAGTCAATCGGTTTGTGACGTCGGAAGATAACCTCACAAAGCACGGTGCAGTAATTGAGAACCAGATGCAAGTGAAAACGAGATCAAGAATAATTCTAATTAAGTAACGAGGTGACTGGCCGGCGGCTTGGAGCCGCTTTGATAGGTCAAATAGGTCTGAGGGGACACATAGGTCTGATGGGTCTCAGGAACCTGGACCAAAGAGACTGATGACTGCGGCCACTCGAATGGGGCGAGGTCTAACGGCCAACGGCAATCGCCCAGAGTTTGGGCAGAAAGAGGAGAAGACCTATTAT
>JAFAVN010000496.1 GCA_019242435.1 Verrucomicrobiota bacterium
ACTAAATGGAACAGAGGCGAATGTTCAGGAAGCACAAAAACTGGCGATGATGTATACTCAAAAAGAACTGGGCACCTAGCAATTAAAAAACAGGCTAGTTTCTGCTAAACGGTACTCACTTGAAGACCGCGATTTCTCGGTAAGTCATCGTAAGTCCCTGACGCTAGGCATTTGGCCTTGACGCGCAGCAAACTTGGGCGTTCTTTTTGCCGTCGCTCAGACGCCCCCACTAGGGCCATTCTTCTGACCCCTCGCGACACGGAGGTTCCCGGAGCCTGAGGCATCCCGAGCAGGGTAGTTTAGCCGACGATCAATCTAAACTCCGGGATGAACTATAAAAATCCACTCATCGCTCGATCCAGTGTGTCGACCGGTCTTAGCTGCTAGCTAACTAACTATCCTCCTCCCCTATGAAACCTCCCTTCAGAATAAGCGTCGTTCGAATGCTTGGCTTTGCCGTTTTAGCCTCCCTTCTCAGTCCACCCGCTTTCGGCGCGGGGGTCACCGTTCGGTTTGTGGGCGAGCCGAAGGCCTGGAGTGGTGCGGTCGAACCTTGGTACCAGGCCGTGACCGAAGAATGGGCCAAAAAAACGGGCAATAAGCTCGAATATATCGGCCGGCCCGATGATTATTCGGCGGTCTTGCCGCTGTATCAGCAACAATGGGCCTCGAAGAGTCCAGATGTGGATATCTACCAAATCGACGTGGTTTGGCAGGGGATGGCGGCCCCGCATGCGGTTGATCTAAAGAAGTACTACAACGAGGATGAGCTCAAAGCCTACTTCCCGCGCATCATTGAGAACAATACGGTTGGCGGCAAGCTCGTTTCGATACCTCTGTATACCGACGCCGGCATTCTCTATTATCGCACGGACCTCCTTGAGAAATATGGATACAAAGAGCCGCCCAAGACCTGGGAAGAACTCGCGGCGATGGCAAAGAAGATCCAGGACGGCGAACGAGCGGCAGGAAATTCCGAATTTCAAGGTTTTGTGTTTGAAGGCAAGGCCAGTGAGAGCCTCACCTGCAACGCGCTAGAATGGATTCGCAGCAACGGAGGTGGCTCTGTGATCGAACCGGACAAGAGAGTAAGTATCAATAACCCGAACGCGATCAAGGCGCTCGATACTGCCCACAGCTGGATCGGCACCATTTCACCGGCACAAATCACCACCTACGACGAAGAAGGAGCGCGAAAAATTTGGCAAGCCGGTAACGCCGCCTTTATGCGCAATTGGCCCTACGCCTACGGCTTAGGCGCAGATCCCAAGAGCAGCGCCATTTCCGGGAAGTTTGATATCACCGTGTTACCGAAAGGCGGCGACAACGGTAGTAACGCTGCGTGTCTGGGTGGCCATCAGTTAATGATTTCCGCCTACTCCAAGGCGCCTGACGCCGCCGCAGATCTGGTTCGATATCTCTCCTCGGCAGGGGTCCAGAAGAAACGGGCTATCGATTGGAGCCTCCTTCCCACCCGGCCGGCCCTGTACAACGACCCGGACGTGCTCGCGAAATACCCTTTCTTTAAGACAATGCTGGACGTTTTGAACGACGCCGTGACCCGGCCTTCAACCGTCACCGGGGCCGATTACAATCAGCTGTCGACGGCCTTTTCCCAAAATGTAAACAAGGTCCTGACCGGCGCGGAGTCGAGCAAAGACGCCGTCGTCGAGGTTGAACGGGTGGCTAAGGGCATGGTGCATTAAGGCCCAGCTCACGGACCTTTCGACAGGAATGCATTTGCTGAGAACTGTTGATCGCCTGTTCATCGATCTCCGTCGCGACCGCCGATCTCTCCGGAATCCGTCTTTCATTGGGCGCTACCCGGCACCTCCTGGAGATGTAGGGGTAAGGGGAGGGAGCTGCAAAGACCTAACAAGCATCGTTTTCCCATCGCTCCTAAGATCAGGTGGATTTGTGAAGCGGTTCTGGCAGCGTGAGCAAACTCAGTCATCTGAATGGCGCCATTTCGCCGGAACCGAACTCTTGAAAAAGTTGTCATTTCGACTGTTAACTTGGTATTGTTTTTTTTCGATATTTGTCACCTATGCCGCTTAGGGGGGTCTAGCGTTTTGGTGCAAGCATTGATAGAGTTTCTCGCGGCTTATGCCAAATTCCGAACAGATTTTCGGATAGTCATCGATACCAGATAGTGGTTCTGTCATAAATCGCTCTTGTTGGTGCTTGCCAGCCGTGGCTCGCCTGAGCTCTTAGCTGCCGTCCTTTTTTCGAATATCTAGATCCCAAATGTGGGTTTCGATATAGGAAGACACCCGCATGTTCATCTGTTTTCCGTGGCCACAACGTGCAGGTCTGGTCTCGTGATGCAGATAGCTGGAAAATCCGCATGGATTTCGTCACTGTAACGGCGATGACTCGACCGGATCATCACTTTCGGGCCTCTCGTTTGAAGATACTTATACCAAGTTTAACGACGCATTTAACAAGCAAGACGTGGCCGCTGTCGCAGCCCTATTTACTCCGAACGAGGTCTAGGTGTTTCAGG
>JAFAVN010000003.1 GCA_019242435.1 Verrucomicrobiota bacterium
CGATGATGTTGGGTGTGGCCGCCAAGGCTCGGCGAGCAAGTATCTGTGCCTCTTCGTCTTCTGTCAGAGGAGTATCGGCACCCCAATTTAGGGGTAGCGGACCCCACGTGCGCCCTACCATCCCTATTGTGAGGTTACCGATTTTACCTACTACCCGGACGCTTCTAGCCATCGCTTTCCCTTACCTCAGGCAACCGAGGAATGAGTTTCACCGTCTCGCAAGGCCGCTAAATTCTGGTGGATATAGCGATCGACCACGCCACCGGCGGCGTGGTTAGTGACGCGCCTTGTGATTTCCCCCGAGCACCCTTCTTTACGAAGGAGCGCAGCAAAGCCGCGAATGTCAGCCTCGGTGATCGTTTCTAGTAGGCGATGTTCTCCCTGCGGGCCAGATGCGCGAGAAACTCGCCCATGGCTTGTTTGTAGCCGAGCCGAGTCGCCGGGCTGATCCCCTGCTTGCCTTCTAACCAGTCCCGGGTGGGGATGCGCTCGATTGCCCCACGGCCGATGCGCCGCAGAGTTTCGTTGAGGATCTCAGCTGCTCGGTGCTTGGTCAGTTCTCCGTTAGCGGCCTCAATCTCGGCCTGTTGCCAGGCGTTGCACTGGACTTCGGCTTGGCGCGTATTGCGCTTTTTAGTCGAGCGCCAGAGGCGGCGGCCATCGGCGGTGGTGAGTGCACAACATCAGATCCCTTGCGGGGAACGAGGGTCACGATGGACGCTGGCCATTTGCCCAGAACAAATTCCATGACGCCCCGGATATTTCAAGGAATAGCTGGAAGATGTTATTGCCTGGTAGTGCGTTACTTACGATGTACCGAGAAAGAATCGGCGGTTCGACTCCGCCCTGCCATTCTCCTTGATATTGAGGGCCAATATTTCAGCTGGATGTGAAGCCTTGCGTATTCACGTTTACCCGCGAACTCGGAAGCGCTAGCGAGGTCTGGACCGCGCGAAAAACAGCAGCCCGATGACGTTCGCCGCGATCAGCACGAACCCAAGGATTGCGCCCAGCCAGACCAGAATGGCTCTGAGAGCTTTTTCGGCAGATGCGTCTGCCAAATTCGCCGGTACACTCACTATTTGGGCCCCAATCACTTCGTTGAGTTTCCAACCAAACCCATTGGCCGTTCCATAAAATTTCACGATTTCTGTCGGCGCTTTTTCAGGAGTGCTGTGGCAGGTTAGGCAGCTCGAATCATTAACCCGAATCGGTGCGCAGAAATAGAGAGACGGGCCGTCGGGCGTTTCCCGGTGCCCCGTGACTTCGGTTCTTGCCGGATCATTTCGGAAGATGTTCACCACGTCAGCCTCCCAGTCTACCGTGCGATCCCGCGGATTGGTCGGATTGAGCGCTGCCTCTTTGTACGAATAGGCCGGGTACCGGCTCCGGAAATAATTGAAATTCTCGGTTGAGGCGTAAAAAGGGATGGATTGCGGGAAGAACTCAGACCCAGGCAAATCACGCGGCGCCTGCCGAACGCCATCAATAATTTGCTGGCGAACATTTTCGATTATTTGTTTGTCCCTCGGGCGCGGCACGCCATCGATCGCTTTCTGAAGAACTGCCGGAAGCTGCAGATCCAAAATTTGAGAGACATTGCTATTCGCTTTGTCGACTCTCGATTGCTCATGGTCCAACAGTGGGGCGATTTGTTTCGTCGTATACAAGCGGGAAGCCCTGGCCGTCTCCATCATTACACGGGAGGTTTCCAGGACCTGCTGTTCGGCGCTCTCTTGCAACTGTCGACGCACGACATAGGCAGCCCCGAAGAAGCTCAAAACCAGAACCGGAATAAAAAGGAGATTGAAGAGGATCAGGAGTTTGAAAATCCGCATAACGTAAGCGAGACGGGTCGGGAACAGCTGGTTGTGTCTTGCTTCACACGGAATTGGAAAATCGCAAGCTGAGGCAGGCTCAAATCCGGCCGATCTGGCCGCGGCTCTAGTGGTTGCCTGCAGTCGGGGACGGCACGCCAGCCGGTGTCTGGCTTCCGCTCTTTGCCTCTTGGGCGGTAGCCTGGATTGCCTTCTTTAGCTCCGTTTGAATCACCGGCATCAGATCGGCCATATAGATACCCATCTTCTTCATAGAAGATTTTCCCTCGGGAGTGCTCTGGTACTGAATCATCGCGTTGAGTTCCCCGACGGTAAAGACCTTAGCCAGCGACTCCTTCTCTGCTGCTACTAAAGCGTCAAGATCGAAGTGCTTAGTCAACATCGATTTAAACTCCTCGCGCTTGTTCTCCGGGATATTGGCGGCAATCCGCTCGGTGATATCATCCAGGAGTTCCTTAACCGGGACCTCTTTCAGATACTCATCAGCCAACTTCGCCCGGTTCTCGGGGGTGTCACTCAATACGTCACCGGCAAATGCACTGCCCGTGAGGGCAAGCAGAACTACTGTAATTCGGAACATCCTCATGGGTCCTTTAATATCGGGGTCCAACCACCTATTCAACGCATTGTTGTCGGCCCCAAATGGCGTCATCTCTTTTCCGGCAAGCCGTGTATTCGAAAGCCTTCCTGATCTTGAGCCGTCCAATGGATTGACGTCACCAATTCGTTGGTTGACCTTTTCGCGCTCTCGGCAACCAGTAAGGGTATCGCGCTGCCTGAACAAGGAGGACCCCCAAATGTCCGTCCAGGCCGGACCAACGGATATGCTCGGTGAAGCTAAAGGGCCATCGTTAACGTTACGCTATCTGCGGGAACGAGCAGAAAGTGTTGTTATTTCCCGGATTGCGCGCAACGCGGAAGAAGTCGACGCGCAATACAGCTGGCCTGCTGATTCGCTTCACGCGCTGGCGGAGGCTGGAATGCTAGGGTTACACGTTCCCGCCCGTTTTGGCGGATTGGAGCAGGGCATGGAGGGGTTGGTTACCATCATCGAAACGATCGCCACCGCTTGTTCGTCGACGGCTCTTTGTTATGCCATGCATTGCGTGGCTACCGCCGTCATTGCCGCAAAGGCCACGGTGCCTCAGATCGAGCGGTATCTTAAGCCAATCGCGGCGGGCAAACACATTACCACGCTCGCTCTTTCCGAGGGCGGAACCGGAGCGCATTTTTATCTTCCGCAAGCGCAACTCGTACAGAAGGACGGTAGTTTCCGGCTGGACGGGACTAAGCACTTTGTCACCAACGGCGGCTACGCAGACTCTTACGTGGTTTCGACAGTGGCGGCTGAACCCGGCGCCGAACCTGGAGAGTTCAGCTGTGTCCTGGTGGATACCAAGGCGCCCGGAGTAGAATGGATAAGCGATTGGCACGGATTTGGGATGCGGGGCAATGCGTCCCGAACTATGCAGCTGAAACAAGTGCACATTGCCCAGGAAAACCTTCTAGGAGAACGCGGCGACCAAGTCTGGTATGTGTTTGAAGTCGTGGCTCCCTATTTCCTTACCGCCATGGCTGCCACTTATCTCGGGATTGCCACGGCTGCGCTCAATTGTGTGGTAGAGCACGTGAAATCGCGGAAGTACACCCATTCCGGCGAGTCGCTAGCTGAGCTTTCCAACGTTCAACAGGGTATCGCCAGGTTATGGTGCGAAGTTGAGCGAACCCGGCTACTGATTTATGACGCCGCCCGGCTCGGTGATCTTGGCAGCCCGGACGCTCTTCCCAGTATCTTTGCCGCAAAAATCGCCGCGGCAGAAACCGCTACCTTGGTGACCAACGAAGCCATGACGCTGGCTGGGGGTATCGCGTATCGCGACAATAGCCGGCTGGCCCGTTTGTTGCGTGACGCTCGCGCCGCCCACGTGATGTCGCCAACCACCGAACTGTTGAAACAATGGCTTGGGCGAGCCCTTTTGGACTTGCCGCTCTTCTGATTCTTAAATCATGGACGATTGGATTCTGCTGATTGATGAGTCTGGGGACGCAGACTTGCGACGCCTGATTACGGACGCCGCATTGAGCGCCGGAGTAAGCGAGGTGGTCGCGCAGGATTCCGAAAACCTTGGGCCGGAAAAATCCGATCCACTTATCGCCGTGATTTCACCTGCGGTCCAGCGGAGACCAGCGATT
>JAFAVN010000039.1 GCA_019242435.1 Verrucomicrobiota bacterium
GCGATCAGTATACCCGTGACCGAGTTGCCGCCCCGTTTTACGTTAGCCCGAGCCATGGTTGACCAACCCGGCTGCCGAAAACTATTCACCCGATAAGTCTCCCTGGCGAAGATTGAATATCGTAACCGTGGGCACGAAAAGTCGATCAAAAGATGTTTCTTTTTGCGTTTCCTACCGGCCTACTTGCCAACCCTTTTAACGGCATCGGTTCGCAGCCATTCCCAAAGCCGGCTAAGCGATCCGGACAAGTCTGTTTTTGCGGCGGGCAATGCCGCCGAGTTTTCTACAGGAATGCGGCCAAACAGGTAGAATTTGATCTTTGGCTCCGTCCCGGAAGGGCGTACAGCGATGCGCCGCCCGTCAGTCAGGAGGAACATGGTCATCTTTTCTTTCGGCAGAATATCGCCTTCGGCATCCCGTATCCCCCCCTCGCTAAAATCGATGACTTCGCTCACCGGAGTTCCATCTATTTCTGTGGGAGGCGAAGCTTTATAGGACTCGGCCAACTGCCGGATTTTTTCCGAGCCGGCTGCACCCTCAAACACCAGCGAATCCCCCTTTTCCAGGTAATAACCGTATTTTAAGTAAATCTCGTCAAGCAGCTCGTCGACAGTTTTATTCGACGATTTCGCGTAGGCCGCCACTTCCGCAAACATTATCGTGGCAGCGTTGGCGTCCTTGTCTCGGACGAAGTCAGCGCCGCTGTAGCCATAACTTTCTTCGCCCCCAAAAACGAAAAAGCTGGAGTGATCCAGCCGCGCGTGGCGAGTCTCTTCCTCAGACAAGGATCGGTATCGCTGCCGGATGGCTTCGGGCAGTTGCTGCTCGTACTTTGCGAGCTTCTCCCCGATGTACTTGAAGCCAGTCAGTGTTTCGACGCAGCGCAGTCCTTGCTCTTCGGCGATCGCCTTCTGAAGATCGGTCGTGACCAGCGTTTTGATAATGACACATCGACTTTCATTCGAGTCCGTCAGGATGCCTTTGGCTCGGTAAGCATAAATTCGATAGTAGGCCAAAAGGGACCCGATCTGGTTACCGGTCAGCAAGACAAGATTTCCGGCTCGATTCCGCACCGCCACGCCCATCCGGTCGCAGTCAGGATCGGTAGCAACAACCAAATCGGCACCGACGCTGTCCGCTAATTGCCTCGCATGCGATAAGGCCTCCGCATTCTCCGGGTTGGGTGACTTCACCGTCGGAAATCCGCCGTCGGGCCGCATCTGCTCTTCAACGGTCGCCACTTCAAATCCGAGATCGCGCAGGACCGGTACTGAAATCACAGCTCCAGTGCCATGGATGGGAGTAAACACGATTCGAAGGTCTTTCCCGCCCGTGACGATCTCGGGCTGCAGCACCAACGTCCGGAGCCGCACCTTGTAGATCTCGTCGAAATCAGCTGCCAGAGGGGTGATCTTGCCCTGATCAGCAGCCGGCAGCGGTTCGTACGATTCTCCAGTCAGGTCGTTGAAGAATCCGATGATGCTGCTGGCATGCGGTTCCACGACCTGGGCGCCGTCCGAAAAATAGACTTTGTAGCCATTATCGTGGGGGGGATTGTGGCTGGCAGTAATGACCACGCCGGCGGTCGAACCGGTATGCCGAACCGCAAAGGAGAGCTCCGGTGTGGAACGTGCCGCCTCAAAAAGAAAAACGTTGCAACCGAGTTGGGAAGCAACTCTCGCAGCTAATTCGGCAAACTCGCGAGAAAAATATCGGGTATCATGGGCAATGCAGAGACTCGGCCTTTCGGATGCCGGGCTCTTCGCCAAATACGATTTCAGGTAATTTACCAAGGCTTGGGTAGCCTTGCTGATGTTGTAGAAATTCATCGCGTTGGTCCCAACACAGGGGTTCTCAGGGCAAGGCCCTCGATTCTTGCCTTGCTCCGCCTCGGTTATGACCCGCCCGATGGAGCGCCCCCGAAGTCCCCCGGTTCCGAAAGCTAAAGTCTTAAAAAAACGGTCGTTCAGTTCGGCCCAGGCTTGCGCGGCTACCAATTCTTCGATTGAGCTGCGATAGATCGGATTATCGCCGGACTTGAGTAGCGCAAAAATGTTTTTTACGCTGGAATCCAGCAAATCACCTTCGCCCGCCGCTTGCTCCAAGGCTTTTTGCAAGTCGCTCATAAGTTTTGTTTTTATTCCCTGGCACGTGAATTCGCAATGACGACGCCTCTCGATCGTAAAATTCGAGCCGCTATCGCCCGGCGGTCTTGCGTGATCTCTCCGCAGACCAACGCCTGCCGCTTGTTTAATGCAGCCAGGGATGGTTTGGATGGGGTCACGATCGACGATTTTGCCGGGCGCTGGCTTCTCTCGACAAAAGAACTGGACGCGCCGGCGCTCCCCGGTGATCTCGTATATCGCTCATTGTACATCAAGTTTTTGTCCAAAGGCACGAAGACAGCGCCGCGTCATGCCGCCGGTGAAAAGCTATTGGCTCGGTTCCCAGTCCAGGAAAATGGGGTGTCTTACTGGATCGATTTCCAGGCCGGCTATTCACAGGGGCTATTCCTGGATCAACGGCTAAATCGATCGCGACTTAGGGAACTCAGCCCTGGTTGCAATGTTCTTAACACGTTTGCTTACACCTGTGGCTTCGGTGTGGTTGCGGCCCTGGCAGGAGGAAACACCGTGAACTTGGATCTCTCGCGGGCTTATCTTGATTGGGGACGGGATAACTACCGGTTGAATCAGCTTGATCCTGAACAGCACGATTTTATCTACGGCGACGTTTTTGATTGGCTTGGTCGATTCGCAAAACGGAAGCTCCGCTTTGATTTTATCGTCCTGGATCCTCCCACGTTTTCGCGGAATCGAAAATCAGGTGTCTTTCGCGCGGAAGATGACTACAGCGAATTATTGGAATTGGCTCTGCGCGTTTTGAGGCAACAAGGAATCATCCTTTGTTGCCTCAACGCGCATCATATCTCAGCAACTCAATTTAAGAACATCCTGAAACAGCGATTACCGCCTCACGTTGACCTGAGGCAGGAGCCAATGCCGGAGGATTTTCCCGGAAGCAATTATCTGAAGACATTCTGGGTTTTTCTGTGACCGTCCTTTTCAGCCGTTGGATGAGGGCCTCTGCAGATTCGACTTGGGAGGATTTCCTCTCCCGATTCAACGCTTCGGAGCGGCCGGCGGCCAGTCGGGGGGCTCAACGCCGAATTGCTTTGCGTACTCCGCGTTCAGCCGCTGCCAACCGCCGAACTTCATTGCGTCACTGCCAACGACGCGTCCAATCGGCTCACCCGCTAGTAGCCGCTCAAGGACATCCAAGCAGATGTGCCAGCCCGCAGCTCCCCACGAAATGAAACGGCGACCGATATTGTGCCACAGCGTCAGGCGCGTGCCCCTACCAATGGGTTCGAGTTCCCACCGGATATCCTGGCCACCCCAGTTGTACTCAAGCAATTTGGGAGAGTCGGCTCGGGTCACTGTTGTTTCGGAAACCTGTGGTGTGCCCGCGCCCACCGTAGTGAGTTTCACCAAAGTTCCAGCCGTACCCAGGCTCCTATCGGCTTCAAAGGGCGCCCACTCGCGCAGATGCGCCGGGTCTGTCAGCGCCTCCCAGACTTTTTCCGGCGGCTGGCGCAATTCTCTGACGAGAATGAGCGTCCACTTTTCTCCGTCCTTTCGTACATCCGCCCCACTGGCCGGACCTGGTGTGTACTTTTCGCGATTGGTCATCTAGTGTTCTTCTTTTTTTGGTTCGTTTGAGTGATCCATGCGATCGAGATGGCGTTCGAGAGCATCTAGGTGAGCGGACCAGAACCGGCGGAATGGCGTCAGCCAGGCATCCACCTCTTGAAGTGGTTCAGGTTTCAGCCGGTAGAGACGTCGCTGTGCGTCCACGTTTGATTCCACGAAACCGGCCTCTCGCAGGACTCGCAAGTGCTTTGATACGGTCGGCTGCGACATACGAAGCTGACGCTCGATCTCTCCTACGGATCGTTGTGACGAGACCAGCAGACTCAATATTGCGCGTCGGTTCGGCTCCGCGATGACTTCGAACACAGAATCCACGGGCATTATATACTTTAATAAGCATATACGTGTCAAGGTATATATATGCTTTCCACCGGATCTCAGCTTGTTGGCACAAATCGAGTAGACCACACGAGGCCGCCTGCCCGTCCAGTGCGTTCCCGCTCGGGCGCTATTTAATTATTCCTCGCGGATATGCTGTCGCTCGCTGTCGCACTGGCTGAGGGCAAAGATATGCTAACTGCGGTTCGATTTGCGAGTTGCAGCGGTTCCTGCGCATGCACGCGGCTTGGCGTTCTCCCTTCGCTCGGACATCGACAGGAAATTGATAAATTTTTCAGCGAACATTTTACCCCTTAAAGATCTGAAATGATGCGAAATAGCATCCTGAATCTGTGCCTTAACCAAGCGATTGCCGCGATGGG
>JAFAVN010000097.1 GCA_019242435.1 Verrucomicrobiota bacterium
GAGGGGGATCAGGTGCTGATCTTCTAGCGACAGAAAACCAGGAAAAGTCTCACGCAAAGCCGCAAAGGCGCAAAGAAGAAGCAAGATTCAGCTGGGAATTGTAATGGCCTTCTTAAACGGCGTGAGAGTTCCGCCTCTGCTGTGCTATGACACGACAAGTTCTGAAAATCCGCGGTCTGAACTTGGACTCTGGGATTCAACTGACCTTGTCTTGGTTTTTAGCTTGGCGTCTTTGCGGCTTTGCGTGATTCCTTTTGGTTTCGGAATTCCTGTAGGTCCTCGGGGAGGGGTGAGTGGAAGCGGAAGTGGTCGGGGCCGAGGGTGAATTCCAGAAAAGCAGCGTGGAGTGCCTGACGGTTGAGAAGGAGGCGAGCAGCCAGAGCGATGGTCCAACCAGTTCGGATGAATTCCAGGTAACAGGTTTCGTCGGGGCCATAGATTTTGTCGCCCACGATCGGGTGACCGGCGAATGAAAGATGGACCCTGATTTGATGCGTGCGGCCGGTTAACGGTTCGCAATCAATCAGCGAGAATTTGCCGTAGGTATTCTCGAATCGCTGGACGACTTTAAACCGAGTCCGTGAAGGGTACCCGGAAGGGTGGACGGCCTGTTTAAGCCAGATCCTGCCAGGTTTAACGGTTCCTTGCCTTAATAGAGGTTGATCGACCTCGAACTCGTCCGGGTCAGGCCAGCCGGATGCAATCGTGAGATAGTTTTTGTGGAGTTGCCGGGTTTTTGCCAACCGATGCAGCGCTCGGGCGCTTTCCCGGGTTTTCGCTACCAATACGAGGCCGCTGGTTTCCCGATCAAGCCGGGTGATCACGGAAACCTGGCCGCCGTTGGCCCTTTCATAAGCGAGCAGATCGGAAAGTTGATGCCAGAGTGTGATTGAACCATCCGGTTTCTTGGGATGGACCAGTTGGTGCGCCGGTTTATCGAAAACGAGGAAGGCGGCGTTCTCGTATCTGATGCGCTCGGCGAACATATGAGGTGGTTCGTGACAAAGAAATCTCACGCAAAGCCGCAAAGTCGCAAAGAAGAGGTGAGGGAAGACAAGTGACGAGCGTTCAATGAGACGCGACCACGCGTAGTCTAGGCTCCCAGTCTTGACCAGTAATACTTGATAACAGAAAGTATTACCATGAAGCTGACGAGCAAAGGTCAAGTAACCATACCCCAGGAGCTTCGCGAAAAATACGGATTGCTGCCAAAGACCGAAGTGACATTCGAGGAGGGTGACGGCGGAGTGCTGATTAAACCCGCGGCAGCGAGCCGCCGACGAGAAGCGGAGCGTTGGCTAAAACGGGCTCGCGGCAGTGCAAGCGTCGAGCTCACCACCGACGAGATTATGGCTTTGACCCGGGGCGAGAAGTAAATGGTGCTGGTTGATGCAAACGTTCTCCTGGACATTCTGACCGATGATCCGAAGTGGCGCTCATGGTCGGAAGAAAAGCTTCTGGCTGTGCTCGAGGCGGATCAAGCAGCTGTCAACCCTATTATCTATGCGGAGCTCGGCACCGCGTATCGGACTGCCAGGGAGCTGGATCGAGCACTTTCCGGGTGGCCCGTTCAACGGTTGCATTTACCGTATGAGGCTGCGTTCCCGGCCGCCCAAGCATTCCGGCGTTACAAGAAAACAGGCGGACAACGTCGTTCACCATTACCGGATTTCTATATTGGGGCTCATGCGATGGCTGAAGGGCTAACCTTGCTGACGCGCGACGCTGCACGTTATCGGACGTACTTCCCAAAAGTGAAGCTTATTTCTCCCTAGTGTCCTGTCCGATAAATAGCTTGGCTTTCACCGCCAATTCGGCCACGCCAAGGAGGGTTGCCATGAAAATGGGCCGGCGGCCGCGTTGCTCGTCGGTTACGTATCGATCTAGATATGCGCCCTCCTTACTGCCAGTCCGGCTCGGACCGCCTTGCCGGCGGCCCATTTTGATCGCAACGAAAGCCAAGCTATTTACGGGACAGGACATTAGAAACCGATTTAATCTCAAGGAATGGCCTCGACACCTGTTTCTGGCGAGGCATTGCGGTTCCTGGGTCTTTGCAGGAGTTTTAATCGGTTTCTGGAATGATTGAAGTACGCAAAGTGAGTCGGCGATATCGGCAGGGTGAGAGCCCGGTCTGGGCGCTGCACGGGGTGGATCTGCGGATTCAAGATCGTGAATTTGTCGCGATCGTCGGGGAATCGGGCTCGGGGAAAAGTACATTGCTGCATTTGCTGGGTGGATTGGATAAACCGGATGAGGGGGAGATTTTGGTGGATGGATGGTCGTTGGTCTCTGCAACCGACCGAGAGCTTACCCAATACCGCCGGACCCGGTTGGGAATTGTGTTCCAATTTTTTAATCTGTTGCCCACATTGAATGTGCTGGAGAACGTTTGTTTGCCTTTACAGCTGCAGGGACAGAAGGAAAAAGAGGTCCGGCAACGAGCACTCGAGCTACTGGAGATGGTGGGGCTGCAACATCGAGCGCGGCATTTCGTACATCAGCTGAGCGGAGGCGAGATGCAACGGGCGGCAATCGCTCGAGCTTTAATTCACCGGCCGAAGTTGCTTTTAGCAGATGAACCGACAGGGAACCTGGACGCGGAGAACGCAGAACGAGTGATGGAAGCCTTCCGCTGGATTGGGGAGCAGGGTTTGACCACACTTTTAATCGCGACGCATAGCCGGGCGGTTGCGGGAGCTGCGCATCGGGTGATCCGGCTGGCCACCGGGAAGGTGGCGGCGCCAGAGGTGAGCAGCGAGAAGTGATTGGTGCACTAGTCACAAATCACCAATCAGCTTCCGTATTTGCCTAGCCTAGGCGAATATGGTAACTCGGACGTTCCGCTATGGCTTTTTCTAACCAGCGTACGCTGACAAAATCGGCCAGCCTTGAGGGAAGTTCCTTGCATACAGGGGAGCAAGTGGTGCTCACGTTGGCACCTGCGCCCGCGGATCATGGTATCAAGTTCAAGCGGGTTGATCTGCCGGATGAGCCAACCATTGACGCCAAGATCGAGTTTGTGAAGCATGTGGAACGGGCGACTACGGTTGGGGAAGGCAATGTCAAAGTCCACACGGTGGAGCATGTGGTATCAGCGCTCCATGGAATGGGGATCGATAA
>JAFAVN010000227.1 GCA_019242435.1 Verrucomicrobiota bacterium
TGCTAGCCGGCGATCAGGTCAGCCCAATCGCTTTGCATACCATTTGCGGAAGGTCCGGAGCCTCACCGTACCGGCCTCCGCCGCCGAGACTTAAATTTGTCATTTGTCATGTTGACCGAAGCGAGGTCGGTCAGTACCGCCGGCGAGCTGGAGCGGGGGGGGCAGCCACACCGCTCAAGTCGATGCCATTCTGTTCCAAAACCACCAGCATGTTCTCAAGCAGCAAAGGTAAGGCATCCGCCTGGTTATCGCGATTGATCTCCTGGAATCGGGTCATAGTTTCGCCGAGCCTCAGCGTCAACAGAGACCGATATTGTGCGACCGGATCGGTCAACGGTGCGTCGGTGTCGCTGCGACGACTGACAGCTTCTTCAAAATTGGTTGCGGCCAGATCGCTTAGTGTTTGTCTCAGCTCTGCCACGGTCTGCGAAAGTTGCAGGTTTTCTTGCTGGAGTTTTAGGACTTCGTCGTTCGAGCGAGCATGCTCGGCGCTTGCACGTTGGAGGTGTTCCTTAGGCCGTTGTTGCTTCAGTTCGGCCAATTCAGATTGCAGGGAGTTGAATCGGTCCTCGATCTGTTTCAGCAGTTGTCTAAGGCCGGGTCGTTCATCTGGCTGGCGGCCTTCCCCTCTTTTGGGTTGTGGCAGTTTCGCCTTTGCCGGAGCGGCAGGTTGTACCGGGTGAGCCGGCCTGGACGGTTCTGTTGGTTTGGGAGCGGCAGGCGGCACAGTGACGGCTTCTTTAACAATTGGCGGGGGATCTAACTCTGCCAATTCTTTACGCCAGCGCGAGCTCCATTTGCGAACGGTCTTCACCAGATCGGCCTGCAATTGCTCGGAAAGTTCGGAAAGCGCTGCAAATGGTTTGGCCCAGCGAATCAGTGAAATGGCCGCCGGCGGAGGGGCGAAGGTCACGCATTCAAGCAGTGCCTGGGCTAGGGGTTTGAGGTCGCCAGGTTTGATACCGCTCAGATCGACCTGCAGTATCCATGGCTTATTTTTGCCGACGAAAACGTTAAAAATGGTTTGACGATCGCGTGTCTCCAGGCCCGAAGGTCCTCGCATGGCTGCGATGGTTGCTGCGGCCAGCTTTGTGCCGGAAATTGGATCGATCTTGAGCAGACTGCGAGCAATGCTGAGGCAGGTTCGGCGGCTCGAGTCTGAATTGAGATTTCGCAGAAAAGTCAGATAGGACCGCCGGCGAGCAGGTGTAAGTTGTGGCCAGACTTCAACTGTGCCCTGGACAGCCAGGAACCAGGGCATTTCCCCCATCAACGTCAGGGCTCCGCTCGAAATTTTTCCGCCGGCCAGAACAAGTTCCCGGATCAGCTCGGCTGCCCGTCTTTCCTCAGGAGCGGGTAAACGGCCGTTCTTGGCCTGTTCAACCAAAGCACGGAGTTCGACTAGAGCGGGTGTTTCAGAATCATTCGGCATGGGTGGTTCTTAACTAAACTGTGTTTCGCCGGCGCCTCCGTACTAGACCTTCTCGAACTCGGGCAACGGCTTCCGGCGAGCGAAACCCCGGAAAGCGAGCGATCCAATCGCCAACGACCTTGGCCGAGTCCATCGGCAAAATCGGTTCAAGACGGGCCAGTGAATACAATTCCGGAACGACCTTGGCCCCGATTTGATCCAGCATCAACTCGGACGCAGCTAACGGATCGAGACCTGCGCTCAGCGCCTTTTTGTAAAGTGCCATACTGTCCAGACAGCAAACGCTGGTCCTGGGGTAAAAGCTGAGCATCAGGTTCCACGGGTCTTCGCCTTGGTCGCCACCCCGGCGAAAGTCAGTCCGTAGCAGAAGCGCAGGCACATCGGCGAATTTCGCAACCATAAATTCGGCAACCGTCCCGGAATCAATTTCACACCCGTCAAAATTAAAGAGAGCAAGATCCGCGTTAATCAGCGTTTCCAAGTCTTTGTCCCTTATGAAATGGGGACCTTCGGCGCGATTTTCCAACGTCTGGGGAAGTAGACAACTGATCTCGCCTTCGGACTGCCGCTGAATGGCTGCGGCCAGCCTGGCGTTACCAGCTAAATGTTTCGCGCTAAAAAGTTCTCCGGCAAAATAGACTGACAACTTCATGCCGAAGGCAGGTAGGCCGAGTTTGCAACCAGACGTTCATCACCAGGCGATTGAAGAGAGTTTACTTAACAGCTCCAGCATTCGGTTATAACAAGGCATAGATCAAGTTGATTTCGACCTATCCTGGCTATGATGCTCGCCAGCGAAAAGCGCATAACGGAGCGGTTTCTCAGGAAAGAAGCATGGTTTGAGAGAAGAAAAATGCACCTTTCTCGGGTGCAGCCACGGGTTGGGCCGTTTTCTCAATCGCCGTTAGTGGCATCAGAGGTATCCGGTCTAGCGGGCATCTCCGGAGTCGGGTCATCGCCGCCCTCGCGGTGCTGCCCTAGCTTCTGGCCGCTTCACCCGGTGCCTTTTGGTGTAAATGCTCCGCTGCGATCCGCTGGTAGAGACGGTCTTGAGCGTCAACCGGCTTCAACTCAGTCACCTTTGTCCACTCTTCCCGTGCCTTTTCCTTTTCGCCGAGTGCTTCCAATGCTTTGGCATATTCCGCATGGTGAATCACGCGTTCAGGGGCTAATGCAATGGCTTCTTTGAAGTTGGCGATAGCAGCTTGTGTCGATGCCGGCGGGAATTGCCCGTACACAAACTCGGCGACTCCTTTGAGCACTGGATTCAGAGTGGCCATTTCGAAATTCCAACGAGCCAAAACTAGATGCCCGTAATCACTGTTCGGATCGAGGGCCAGGCCTTTGTTTGCTTCCTGATAGATCGATTTTGAATATTCAACCCTGGTCCGTTCATCGACGAACCAGCATAATTGCCCGTAAGCGGCGGCTAAACCAACGTGCGCCTGAGAATCGTTCGGCAATTGGGCCACGGCTTTTTTGCCGAGTTCAACGGCCAACGTTGCATCTGTCTTCTTTTCCGCTTGGTCTGATATCTCTTGAATGCGCCGGGCATACAGACGTGACAGCCGCTTCTCGACTTGTCCGTTATCCGGGGAGCTCGCGTCCGCCTCCTTCAAGACACGGATCGCTGACTCCGTTTCTCCTTGCAGCTCTAGTTTATCGGCTCGTTCAAGCGAGGACGCTAGATCCTCTGCGAACAAGAATCTTGTGGACAGGAACACAACTGTGACAAGACCAATCTTCTTCATTTTCTTCCCCTGGAATGAGAGCATAAAAATGATGAATCAGCATTTATCAAGAAACCTTGCAGCATGGACTGGTTTTTTAGGAGTGGTTTGTGGAGCTTTTGGCGCGCACGCACTTCGCACCAGATTTGATGCCTTGGGCACATTGTCGATCTGGCAGACCGGCGTGCTTTATCACTTGGTGCATGCGGTAGTGCTGCTCGCCATTTCTCAATGGAAGCCGTTTCCGCGGCTGGCTTTCTGGCTGCTGTTCTGCGGCGTCATTGTATTTAGCGGGTCGCTCTATCTTTTGGCTTTGACGAACGTTCGTTGGGTGGGAGCAATCACTCCCCTCGGTGGATTTGGGATGCTCGCTGCGTGGCTAGCCTTGGCGTTGCGGAAGAGGGAAGAGTAGGGCCGTATCGGCGGGTGGGCGTGCTCTGTAGGAGCGCAATATTTATAGAAATCCCATCGGAAATTGCGCCTGGCTCTATAGGAGCGTCATCTAATCGGGTCCGCGGAAGCGCGTCATGTCGCTCCTAGGGAGCTTCGCGCTATTTGGACGGCATGATTCTATAAATATTTTGCTCCTAAGGAGCACGCCGACACGCCATTACCGCAGCGCTTTTAACGCCGCGGACGCATCGCGCTGATACCCCCGATCCTCCTTATCTGTTGCCGAAAGAGCGAGCACTTTTTGGTACTGAGCTCTCGCTTCGTCTTTGCGGCCAAGCTTCTCCAGCGCCTGGCCATAGTAAAAACGGTGGATGATCCGATTGGGAGCGACCGCGATCGCCTTTTGGAAGTACTCCAGAGCCTTTTCTTGTGAGGCCGGAGGTATCTCGCCATAGAGCATCTGGGCAATTCCTTTTAAGATCGGGTTCAATTGCGTCATTTCAAAGTTCCACCGCGCCAGAATCAAGTATCCATAATCGCTTTTCGGATCGAGCTGAACCGCCTTCTCGGCTTCATTCTTCAGGACTTTCGAATATTCCATCTTGGTGCGGTTATCGACGTAATCGGTCAATTTGCCGTAGGCAATAGAGGCCGCCAGATGGGCATCGGGATTGTTCGGCGCGAATTCGATCGCTTTCTTGGCGTAAGCCACTGATTCCTGGGCGTACGCCTTCTTTTTCGAGTCATCTGTGAGATCTTCGATCAAGTCTGATTCCACCCGCGAGATGCGGTATAATATTTCCGAGTTCGACGGATCACTTTTTTCCGCTTCTTTGAGGATGGCGAGGGCCTCGGTGAAATGATCCGAGTCGTCCAGGCGATCGGCCTTTTCGAGCTGCGGAGACACCACCTTACTCGATACCGCTGCCAATGGGCTTGTACCGAGGAGAAGAGTGAGCCAGGGAATCAGGGTTCTGCACATGTCGTCTTATAAGTGGCATTAAGTCACACAGGTCACACTGGTCAAATAGGGTCCGATAATTGGCAGTCTTATCGGGCCTATATTACTGATTTGACTTAAGTGACTTATGCCTATTTGAGTTAGGTCTAGCGGCTCACCCGTCGAGTGACCATCGCTGCAACATTCCGGGTTGACACCAAAATCGGTTGCACCTACTGTGCGTGCTCCCTGTCGGTGGACGTAATGAGAACCTTCTCAGCAAAAGCAAGCGAAATCGAGCGGAAATGGTACTTGGTCGATGCGAAGAACCAGCCATTGGGCCGGGTTGCCGTCAAGGTGGCCAACTTGCTCCGCGGAAAACAAAAACCAATCTTTACTCCGCATGTTGATTCCGGCGACTTTGTGGTGGTTATCAACGCGGACAAGGTTCGGCTCACGGGCAAAAAGGAGACTCAGAAGGAGTATATGAGTTTTTCCGGCTACGTTGGCGGTCACAAATCAGAAACGGTCGAACGCCGCCGTGCACGCCGGCCAGAGCTGTTGATCGAGCGAGCGGTGAAGGGGATGATCCCGCACAATCGATTAGGTCGATCGGTCTTCACCAAACTGAAAGTCTACCGCGGAGAACAGCATCCACACGAGGCGCAACAGCCGATTCCCGTCTAGCTCCTGCTTATGTCGGACACATTTACTGCTACAGGTCGTCGAAAAACCTCCGTCGCCCGAGTGCGGCTTCTCCGCGGGAGCGGGATGATCGAGATCAACGGCCGCCCGTTTGAAGAATACTTTCCTACCGCGCCGCTCCAATTGACGGTGTTGAAGCCCTTCGAAGTTACCAAAACGACGAATACATTTGACGTCAAAGCTCAGACCCACGGCGGCGGTGCTGTTGGTCAGGCGGGAGCGATTCGATTGGGCATTGCCCGAGCATTGCTGGAAGTCGATGTGGCAATGCGAGCCGTACTAAAGGAAGAGGGTTTATTAACCCGGGACCCGCGAATGAAAGAGCGAAAGAAGGCCGGTCAACCCGGCGCGCGCAAACGGTTCCAGTTCTCCAAGCGCTAAGCCTTCCCCGGATCGACCGAGAACGCTCATGCGTTGGCAGGGCGCGGGTCCGTCCGGCCAAAGGCTGTTCACAGGGTCATGAGGAATGGCTGTACCGGATGCAGATTGCACCGAAAAACAGCCGAGCCGTCCCCGGGTTGCGAACCCGCAGTATTTTCGATTCAAACCTGACCACGCGCTTACGTGGGCAGCTCCTACCAGGGAAATGGTAGACGATCGATAAATGGTTCGGCAGTCTTCCTGCGCATCTAATCGGTTGGTACGCCTTCAAAATGCTTCGCGAGCGCTCTGTGCTTTAAGGGAGCCTCGCCCTACCAATCTTCGGTCTTGCCCATGCATTCACGGCGCTTCGCGCAGCGCGAGCTCCTTCTTTTACTTTCGACTGACCTGGCGATAGGTTAGTCTTTCGGGGATGTCTTGCACCAAAATTGATCCAGGGTTGCATCAAGCCAAGAAGCCGGATTGGATTAAGGTAAGGCTGCCTTCGAACCCAGTCTTTTTCTCGACAAAGGCACTCATTTCTGATCTCCGGCTACACACGGTTTGCGAATCGGCTCAATGCCCCAACCGCTGGGAGTGCTGGAGCCAGGGTACGGCAACGTTCATGATCGCGGGTGAACGCTGTACGCGCGCCTGTGGTTTCTGCGCGGTTTCCACAGCCAAACCATTTGCTCTTGAACCCGATGAGCCGGAACGGGTAGTGGAAGCGGTGCTCCGGCTGAAATTGAAGCACATCGTCATTACGGCGGTGGCTCGAGATGATCTGGCGGACGGCGGCGCCCACCATTTCGCGCGTACAATTACCGGAATCCGGAAAGCGGATCCGAACATCGTGGTTGAAGTGCTGGTTCCTGATTTCAATGGCCGAGAGGCCTCTCTCCAGGAAGTATTGGCGGCAAAACCGGACATTTTTAATCACAACATCGAGACAATAGAAAGGCTGACCCCTTTGGTCCGGTCCCGAGCAAAATACAGGCTCTCGTTAACGGTCCTGCGCCAGGCCAAGGAAATCGACCCTGACGTGGTAACCAAGAGCGGTATCATGTTAGGGCTGGGAGAGACTGAGATGGAGCTTTTTGAAGCAATGGACGATCTTCGGGAGGCTGGTGTGCAAGTGCTGACGTTGGGTCAATACTTACGCCCGACTCCAAGCCATCTGCCAGTGGTGAGCTACATCCCTCCCGAAACCTTTGATTCCTATCGAGAGATAGGGTTCAGCAAGGGCTTCGAATACGTAGCGTCGGGGCCATTGGTAAGAAGTTCTTATCACGCCGCGGACTATCATCCGGCGCGCCGGCGAAAGGTGAGCTCTGGAGACGACCGGACGCAGGGTTCATGATAGAGGTTAATTCGGACATGGTTTGCGCCATAATTCCGGCGCACAATGAGGAGCCCTTTATCGGAAATGTGGTCCGGGGTCTGCTCCGGCATGTGAAGCAGGTCATCGTTGTCGACGATCATTCGGTGGACAATACCGGCTTGGCTGCATCGGCGGCAGGGGCCGTAGTAATCCGACATCCCAAACGTCTGGGCAAAGGGGCCGCTATTAAAAGCGGTCTCAGACAAGCCGCTCAAGAAAGCTTTGAATTTTTCCTATTTCTGGACGGTGATGGTCAGCACGACCCCGATGAGGCCCCTACCTTCTTTGCCACAGCTTCGGAGTTCGAGACCGGGTTGATTATAGGCAATCGCATGATGAATGTGGACGCGATGCCATGGGCGCGGCGTTGGACCAATCGGTTCATGTCTTGGCAAATCGGGAAACTATGTCGGCGTGAATTGCCAGATTCACAGTGCGGGTATCGAATGGCGCACCGTAATCTTCTGTCGGTACTGCTCCGATCCAGTAATGGGTTTGCTTTTGAAACCGAGTCTTTGCTCCTGGCGATTGAAGCTGGTTTTTTGGTGAGTTTTGTTCCGGTTCGCACGATTTATCGGGCCGAGCAGAGCAAGATTCGGCCTGCTCGAGATACCCTCGGGTACGCTCGGGTCCTTACCCGAAATTTGCGGCTGAGACGCGGGCGAGCTTCTTCCGCGGCGGTTGTTCGAGCGTGCATTTCTCACAAATCCAGCACTAACTCGCTCCCAAGTCCTCAATTGTGAGAAATGCAGGCTAATGCAAAACCACCGTTGGCGTTGGTGTTGGCGACGATTTCGGCGTCCCGAATTCTTTCTTCAGGTTCTCGATAATGGTCGTATTACCCGCCAATCGACGCTCCTGCGATTCTTTTGCGAGCTCCTCCTCCAGTTTCCTGCGCTCTTCCAGATAGCGTTTACGGAATTGGAGCCGTTGTGCTTCGTTCAGATGCAAGCCTGATTTCTGGTACGCCTCCACGACAGACTCTTCCCGCTTTTGGCTGCGTATCCGTTCCTGTTGACGAAGATAATCTCGCTCTTCGGGGCTCAGCGCCTGCCAACGATGCAGATTTTGTAGCACTTTTTCCTGTTGTTCGGGAGACAGTTGCTCGATCGAGCGTCGCAGTTCTTCTATACGCGCCGACGAGGACGGTTGCGAGGTTGAGGTAGGCTGAGGAGTGGGGGAATCCCCGTATGCTCCCCAAACCGTCACGAGTAAAATCAGTGCACCGAAGATTCGAGCCATACAGAGGACTCTTCGGACGACATCACGACATCGAGATCAGCGATAACGTCGAGGTCACCTGGCTCGGTTTGAGCAACTACGATTGGCCTTCGATCACCAGTATGATGAGGAAAGAGAGAAAAATGAGCCAACAGAACGGCCATGGCACCCGCCAAGGCTCCAGGTAGACCGTATCGCACCCAGTTTCGCCAGAGGACCACCCGTCTTTCGTTCGTGCGCCGGACGGCCGTCATGACCTTTGCGACGAAAAAAGGAGAAGGGTCCGATCTCCTCGCTCGACCGAGCAACGCCCACAGATCGTCGTGTTCTTGGTCCTTCATCGCTGTTGGATTAAACTCCGGGCAAAGGAAAAAGTTTCACCTGTTCAGCAGATGGCTAATCCCCGGCTTCAAGAAACCCTTCCAGCTGGCGAATTCGCGTCGGGTGCCTCATTTTTCGAAGAGCCTTCGCCTCGATCTGTCGAATTCGTTCCCGAGTAACCTTAAACTGACGCCCTACTTCCTCCAGGGTTCGGCTGTAGCCGTCTACCAATCCAAAACGTTGTTCGAGCACTTGCCGTTCTCTCTCGGTCAAAGTGTCCAGGACGTCCCGGATCTTTTCTCGGAGCAGAACGATGGCAGTCATGTCGCTGGGATTCTCTGCTCCTTTGTCCTCGATGAAATCGCCGAAACTCGTGTCTTCGCTATCGCCCACCGGCGACTGCAAAGAGATCGGTTGTTGCGCCATTTTCAGGACGGCGCGTACTCGTTCCACCGGCAATTGGATCTCTTCGGCAACCTCTTCCGGAGTGGGTTCTCGACCGTATTCCTGAACGAGCTGTTTTTGTACTCGCATCAGTTTGTTGATCGTCTCGATCATGTGCACCGGAATCCGGATGGTACGAGCCTGATCTGCAATGGACCGCGTAATCGCCTGGCGGATCCACCAGGTTGCGTACGTCGAGAATTTGTAGCCCCGGCGGTACTCGAATTTCTCAACCGCTTTCATCAATCCCATGTTTCCTTCCTGAATCAGGTCCAGAAATGAGAGTCCGCGGTTGGTATATTTTTTTGCGATCGAAATAACTAGTCGCAGGTTAGCTTCGACCATCTCGGTTTTGGCGCGAAGCGCTCTTTTTAGCCAGTCTTTGAGCTCACGATGGTAGGCTAAGAAGTCGTCCGGTTTTTGCCAGACATTGCATTCTGCTTCCTGCAGCCGCTTTTTATAAAGGGCCAATTTGTCTTTCATCGGGCCACCGGCCGCACTTTCTGCCTTACAGATTTCGGCAAGCAGACCGCTGATCAGACGTTGTTGTTCGTCCGCCAATTGCACAAACTCCTCGGTCACCCGTTGTTTGAAGTAGAACCGGGGATAAAGCTTCATGAGCGTGGTGTGCGCCTTCTGAAACTCCGCTTTTGCGGTGGCTTCACTCGAAGTGGAGCGTGTTCCCAACCACTTGCGATAGAGAGCCTCGGCATCCTGGCTGGCTTTCTCGACTACCGCACAAAGCCGACCCAAGCCTTTCATGTATCGTTCCCGGCTTTCGATCTTCTTGTCCAAGATCACGCGATCGAATCGTTCCCGCCCGTCGATCAGTTTTTGCGCCAGGTCGATATGGGCCCGAGAAATGAACCCAAACCGGTTGATGAACTTCTGCACCATCATCTCGGCATTCTCGATTCGCTTAGAAATCTCGACTTCCTGTTCGCGGGTCAGCAACGGAACCTGCCCCATTTGCTTGAGATACATCCGAACTGGGTCGTCCAGGATATCAAGTTTTTGATCCTTCTCATCCTCTTCGTCGTCGAGATCTTTTTTGTCTTTATAACGGTCGACCTCTGACGCCTCGATAATATCGACCTCCATGGACCGGAGTTGGGCAAAGATCTGATCCATTTCGTCCGGATCCGCCATCCCTTCCGGTAAGGCCTCGTTGATATCATCGTAGGTCAGGTAGCCTTGCTCTTTCGCCAACTTGACCAGCTCTCGAAGCCGGTCTTGAAGATCGAAGTTGGATTCGGAGTGAGAAACTCTAACCGGACTAGAATGGTTCCCGTTCTGCGAGGCAACGTCGTTTAATAGATTCACACCAGAAAGAAGCGCCGGTTTCTTGAGAGCCTTTTGCCCAGATCGCAATGCACCGTTGTCTTTGTTGCTCATTTGGGCGTCACCAGCTTTTCTGCCCTCGGTCGGAACTTTCTTCGCTCTCTTTTGAGTCGCAGGTTGACCTTTGTCCGAATTAGAAGTTGTGGCTCTCGGCATATTCACCTGCTTATCGGAATCCTAGCAGAGCCGGATTAGAGAAGTGTAGCGATGGTAAAACACGGGTTGTCGACACTCCACCAAGAAAGCCGCGAAATATCTGTGAACTCAGTTTGGAGGTCAAGGACTTCTTTCATGCAGGGCGGAAAAGACCAAAAAGACAGCTGAACATCTGTGCCAGTATACAACTCTTTGATTTTTTTGCCGGGAAAAGAAGAACATTTCGAAACTTAGTGCGAAACGATCGCGGGCCTAACGGCGAAGTCGCGGTTCCGTGAAAGCGAGCTTATTTATAGGACGGAACGTTGAAAAATGCATGATACTCTCGCCCACGCAGGAGGGGCCGACGGAGCGAAAGACTACGACTCCCCCAGCATCTCCTCCAGTCTGAGCACCTCTTTGAGCTCTGCTTCAGCTTGAGCGCAGGCCTCCGGTTGATCGGCGCTTAGCCGTAAGGCGCTCTCGACGCGGCTTCGCCGGAGCCGGAGCTCGCGGGTAACGAAGCCCTGCCAATAGCTGCGGCGAATCGCTTCATCTATCGGTTTCCGATATAGCGGATGGGAAAGCGCGTTGGACAAAATGGCCGCTTCCGCCTTATCCAGAGCGGCTAGAAAGGCGGCTACCGAACCGGGACTGTCAGGGCGAAGTTCCGATTGGAGAATTCTCGCGAGGATCTCGGTTCCCGGGATGCCTGATAGCACCGGCTGCCAAGGTTGGGATCGAACCCAATCGAGAGTGAGCGAATCGGTCATCAAAATGTAACAAAGAGCTGCGATTTCGTGCCGCGGAGGAGTGATAACAGGGGTTGTCATTTCCGTCATCAGAGATTGGGCGCTGCTTTTTTTATGACCCGCCACCGCTTGCTCGACCGAATCTCGCGAGATTGCCAGACATGACGCCAGCCTGCTTATGGTTGTGTCTCGTAACACCGGTTCAGAGATCATGGCGACGAATCGCGAAATGCGGTGCGCTGCCTGCACCCGTTGAGCGACGCTCTGATCCAAGCTCGGCCGCTGTTCTAGCTGGTAATCGATAAAGTCCTTCGCTTGGCTGATTCGATTTCGGAACTTTTCCGCACCTTCCTTGCGGATCAACGAATCGGGATCCTCGCCGGGCGGCAGTTTCCCCACTCGTATTTGCAAGCCGGCACCATACAAGACCTCTATCGCGCGCTCGGCAGCACGTTCCCCAGCCGAATCCGCATCAAAGAAAAGAATCACCTCGGTGCAAAAACGTTTCAGCAGAGCGGCGTGCCTCTCAGTTAACGCCGTCCCTAGCGGTGCTACCACATTCTCGATACCGGCCGCGAACGTGATGATCAGATCAACCTGACCTTCGAGCACAACGGCCTGCCGTGCTTGAGCAATTGCTCGTCTCGATTTCTCCAATCCAAACAGCACGTTGCCCTTCGAAAAGAGAAGTGATTCGGGCGAATTAATGTATTTTCCGCCCGGAGCGTTTGGCTGTAATACCCTGCCGCTGAAAGCCACAACTTCGCCCAGTTCGTTGGTGATAGGGAACATTAAACGATCCCGAAACCGGTCGTAAATTTCAGAGCGCGGATTTCCTTCATCTCGCAATTTGACGAGTCCGCTGGCTAGCAACTCTTCTCTAGTAAACCCGGCCTCGGCGCCCCACTCGCGAAACGCCTTCCATGAGCTTGGTGCGTACCCAATGCGCCATTGGCGCGCGATATCGATGTTCAGTTGGCGGTTGCGCATGTAGTTGCGCGCAGTTTCGCCGGCCTTTGTGCGGACCAGGTTGCGATGGAACCAGTCCGCTGCCTCAAAGTGCAATCGAAATAACCGTTTCCGAAGATTTTGTTTTTCTTCTTCTTCCGCACTGAGCTGATCTTCTACGATGGGAATCGAGGCTCGATGAGCCAATCGCCGCACCGCTTCCGGAAAGTCAATCTGTTCATATTCCTGAACGAACTGGAATACGCTTCCACCTCGTCCACAGCCGAAACAATAAAAGCTTTGTTTGGCCGGGCTAACATAGAATGAAGGTGTTTTTTCTTGATGGAACGGGCAAAGCGCTCGGAACTCAGTCCCGGATCGTTTAAGCGGAAAGTAACTGCTAACCACATCGACGATGTTCAACGCGGCAGCGACCTGTTCGATTGTCTCGGGAGATATGCGCGGCATCGTCGGGCGGAGCGCTATTGGTCAGTGATGAACCATGGAGCTAACCGGAAAGAATTTCGAATTTAGAACTTAGAATCTCGAAGGCTGCTAATTGCCGGCTGATAGCGGCGGCATCAGCCTCGGACATTCTAAATTCTTTTCTAGTTAGCGCAACTAACATCCACAACCAAACACTAGTCACTAATCGCCAATCACAATTCACGTTAGCCGCCCGCCACCATCTTGATGATCTCGATCTGATCATCGCTCTCCAGGCGGACCGCGCCGAAGGCGTCGCGGTTGACCGGTTCGCCGTTGCGCTCAACCACGACATTCTTCGCTGGCAGAGAAAACTGCTGCAGTAGGTCAGCCACGGTTGAACCGTCTTTTAGGGTATGAGGATTGCCGTTAATCACCGCGGTCATACGTTCAGAATTGCGGTGTCCCAGTCTTTCCAAACCGGATCAAGGCCTGCCTTAATGAGTGCCTGCGCGACTTCCTGCGGGCTTCGGTGATCCTCGATGGCGAACTGTGGCTCTGCGTTGGCATCGTGGCCTGGACAGCTTGCTTCTTGCACTCGACCCCGGACCGTCAGATGGAGTGATGCCGCGCCCTGGCCAGTGTAGGCGCCCGGTGCAGTGCGGCTCCCGGCGCTCATAATGGTGACGCCAAGCTGCGCCAAAGCGTTGCGCAACCAAGCAGGTTCCCTCGTGCTGAGGACGATACCGACTTGCGGAAAGGTGACTCGAAACGCGCATATCAACTGCATCAGCTCGCGGTCGGTTAAAGTGGTGAGTGGCTGAAAACCGCCGGCCGCCGGCCGCAATCGGGGAAAAGCTACCGTTAGTTGGGACCGCCAGCAGCGGCGAAGCAAAAATTCAATGTGGCGAGCAAGAGAGATGGCTTCCTCTCGCCAAGGAGCTAGCCCGAAGAGAGCACCTACGCCCAGGCGCCGGAAGCCCGCGGCGTAAGCCCGTTCGCAGGTTTCCAATCGCCAATCAAAATTCCGCTTTGGGCCGGCTGTGTGCAAAGTCCGGTAAATTTCCGGGTCGTACGTTTCCTGGTAAACAACCAGCCCTTCCGCACCGGTCTCAATCATCCTGCGGTATTCCTCGGTCTCCAGGGGCGATACTTCCAGTGAGACCGAGGGCGCCATCCGATTCACTCGGCGAACAATCTCGGAAAGGTAATTGTTGGAGACAAATTTGGGGTGTTCACCAGATACCAGGAGCAGACTTCTGAATCCCAAATTGGCGAGATACCGCGCTTCGCTTTCGACTTCATCAGGAGTCAAGGTAACGCGTAGGAT
>JAFAVN010000456.1 GCA_019242435.1 Verrucomicrobiota bacterium
CCGGAGTTGAATGCGACATCCTTCGGGATGGAACCCTGGATTTTTCCGATGAGATCCTGGCGCAATTGGATTTCGTGGTGGCGAGTATTCACGGCTCGTTGACGATGCCGGAGGCTGCGATGACCGAGCGGGTTATTCGGGCGATAGAGAATCGCTATGTTACGATGCTCGCGCACCCAACTGGTCGGCTACTGCTTTCCCGAGATCAATACAAAATCGACTTGGGTGAGGTGATCAAAGCGGCAGCTGCTACCAAAACGATTATTGAGCTCAATGCAAATCCTCGGCGACTAGATATGGACTGGCGCTTCTGGCGGACGGCGAAAGAAAAGGGTGTCCTCTGTTCGATTAACCCGGATGCCCATTCGATTGCGGCATTTCAGGATCTCTGGTTCGGCATCCAAGCTGCCAGGAAAGGATGGTTAACTCGTGACGACGTTATTAATTGTCTGCCAACCGATAAAGTCATCGAAGTATTGAAGCGGAAGAGGCAGCCTTGAGCGACCGGCAACGCCGATCAACGAACTCAGGTAGCGGCGAGTGTCCGGCTACTTTGCTGGTGCAACCATATCCCTGAATCACTCCAGAGCGCTGAAAGCGTTCTTTGCTCAAAGCGCAGTCGCCACCGGTTCCTTCATTCCCCGCTTATATCGTATGTTTCGGAGCATGCACTACCCCGGCTTCAGCGCTCGATTTCCTTTCGGCTAGCATGCGATCTACGATCTCTCGCACCATTTCTTCCAAGAGCAAACGGAGATGGCTGTTGTCTCGATAATCGGCTGGGGCGATATGGCGAACCCGGTTGGCGCGGGTTGCGAGATCAAAGCATTTACGAAAACTGGATCGGTTCGGTTCGTCCGGGTTGTAAACGGCAATGGCGTTACCCCCATTTTTCTTCATGATCGTGAAACAAGGTACATCGGTTGGCCCGTCCCCGACGTAAATCATGTTCTGGAACGGGATCGGTCGCACGTCATCCGGCATGTGGTCATTGACGTCTTGCGCCATGTCGAGGAGCCCCTTGTTGATTCGAAACAGGTATTGCGTCTTTTGAGTATGGCTGATCACGCGTTTAGGGAAGGTGATTCTTCCATCTGTATCCTCGGCGTATTCGCACCCGAAAGCGGCACGTAAGTATGGGCGAATTCTGCTTCCCTCGATTAGAACTTTCAGCCCGGAAGAAACTACATAATGTTCTACCCGGATCCCAGCTTCCTGTTGAGCGGGTGTGAGAAGCCCTTTCTCGAATTCTTGAAACATCTCGGGTAAGCCCCGGTAGAGGCTCATACCGGCGCCCAGTTGCCGGAGTTGATCGTTGGTTGGCCGATCCACAGCCAGGTAATCAAGCAGGCACTTCATATAAGCCAGCTCCTGATCGTACCCCTCAGCCTGAACCAGCTCAGCACAGCGGCGCCAGAATTTTTCTGCATTGATGCCGAATGCGGGAAAAATGACGTCGTCCTGCATATAAGCAGGGCTCAACGTCTGGTCGTAATCGTAAACGATCCCAACCGTGTTTTGCATCGTTAGCACGATCTAAATCTCCTGCTTTTTTTTGCGGCTGTCTATGATCTGAATATCTCACGCCGTTCGATAGAGGTTTAGAGACTGTGACAGGAGTGTGAGATATTCAGGATGACAAATGGCAGATAACAGATGACAAATATTCGACCCATGCTGGACCCTCGAGGGACGCTCTGTTTTTGTCATTCGTCATTTGTCATTTGTCATCCTGGATTGCCGGCAAATCTTTGGAGATTCGCCCGGCAATCCAGGTTAGGCGGCTTTCCATGAGGAGTTCCATCGAAGATCCCGATAAGCCCTTGGTAGCCAGCATTTGTACCTTTTTTCTCAAGCCGGAAATGCTGCATATTTACAGGCAAATCACCGGTCTGAAGTCCTTCGATACTTTTGTCATTACCAGATACCGGCAGAACGCCGACCGCTTTCCGTTCTCTGATATCGAGCCGCTAGTGCCACCAAAGCGAAACCTGCTGCTCCGTGGGTATTTAAAGTACGTGTCCCGCCAGCCTTCGCTTATCTATCGAGGAGAATACGATGCTATTCGCCGGATCCTGATCGGACGAAATCCCGACCTGATCCACGTCTATTTTGGTAATACGGGGGTGCATCTGCTGCCGTTGCTAATGCGATGGGACCGCGCTTGGGTAGTGTCGTTTCACGGCATGGATGTTCAAAGCCGGCCAAAAGAAAAAGGATATGACCGCAAACTGCGACAACTATTAGCACTAGCCCCTTTGGTACTGGTCCGAAGCCAATCACTCGGGGATCGTTTAAGGGATCTGGGATGCGATTCCGAAAAGATTCGGTTAAATCGAACGGGCATTCCGTTGGAGAGTTTCCCGTACATCGAGCGCCCGGTTCCAGCAAGCGGTGAGTGGCGGATCGTGCAGGCATGCAGGTTGATCGAGAAAAAGGGCTTACTTACCACCTTGGCCGCGTTTGGCAGGTTTCTGGCTGACTATCCCAAATCCCGGTTAATCATTGCCGGTGAGGGACCACTGCGGGATACACTAATGCGCCGCATCAGCGAGCTATCACTTGGAAGTCACGTTACACTGACCGGCCTTCTGAAGCAGGAGAAGCTGTTCCGGATATACAACGAGAGCCATATTTTTGCCCATCCTAGTGAACTCACGCCGGATTCCAACCAGGAAGGGATTCCGAACTCGATGTTGGAAGCGATGGCGAGCGGGTTGCCAGTGGTGGCTACGCAGCACGGCGGAATACCAGAGGCCGTGACTGATGGAAAAGACGGTTACCTGGTTCCGGAGCGGGACGAAGAAGGTCTCTATCAAGCCATGCTCCGGCTGGTGAACCAACCTGAAGATTGGCGTCGTATGGGGCGGCACGCCAGCCAGTCGGTAGCAAAGGATTTCGAGCAGGGGACACAGATATCGCGATTGGAAGCGATTTATTCAGAGGCCGTGGCCAGCTGCAGGTGAGTCCGGCCGGTTGTCTTGTCGTGCCATCGAAACTATTGTCGCCATTATGCAGGTGCTCTCGACTTATCGATTTACTGTCGAGAAATATCACCGGTTGGGTGAGGCAGGAATCTTGGGAGAAGATGACCGGGTAGAACTTCTCAACGGACAGTTGATGGTAATGCCGCCCTTTGGTGGCGCACATCGCAGTCTGGTCGAATCACTGACAGCAATCTTCGCAAGTCGAATCGGAGAGAACCGCTTTCGCCTCGGTATTCGAAAAGCGGTTTCGCTCGATGCTCATAGCGAGCCTCAGCCGGACGTAGTCCTGTACAAGAGTTCCGTTCGAGGTTGGTATCCAGGCCCGGATGAAATTTTCCTTATGGTAGAAGTGGCCGATGTCTCTCTCAGCTATGAGCTTGGAGTGAAACTGGAGGCATACGCGAGAGGAATGATCCGGGAGGTGTGGGTAATGGATGTTGTGCTGCCAAGGGTAATAATCCATCGAAATCCGGCTCAGAATCGTTACCGCTCTATCAAAGAGTTGACCGGTAGCGAGCTGCTGACAGTCGATGCCTTTCCAGACATCGCTTTTCCAGTAAGCACAGTTTTAGCCTGACAGCCGGCTGAAAACTATCGGTGGCAGGCTTCTGCCCCTCCGGGACAGGACACTAAACTCTCCCAAATTCGGAGCCGAAAGAGTTTTGCTCCCCCGGCTGCTGCGATAAAATTCAAGCTGTGGCTCGTTCGACGCTGGTGATCAACAGGGGCGAAAGATAATGCTGACTACCGTCGGATTCTTCAATCGTGATTTGTGGCACATCGGTGGCAGCGGCCAAAACGAAGTCTGGATGCTGGATCCGGTACTCGCGCCCTTCCGCCGTGCGAATCACGAATGGATGGAAAGGAATAGCGTGCAGCAGTTCACGGATACGCGCCTTCATTCATACCTAAATTGCATCGAAAGAACGCGAGCCGCCAGCCACAAATAACAGTATTTAAATTAGTTGCTTGCTTCCGCGGGTAAGTCGCCGTGCGACCCAATTTGCACGAGGCGGGCGGATCAGCAGTACGCCGAGCAAACGGAGGGAGTGAACGCGATGATCATGAGGCTCGCGACACGATTCAGGACTTTAGAAGCCTCGCCCTACCAAATCACTTGTCTGAATTCGGCTCGACCCGGAAGATCTTCTCTTCCGGTTTCTTGAGGTTTAGTTTATCGCGGGCCAGCAGCTCGATATAACCGGCGTCGTTCTGGATCCACCAAAGCTTCTTGGTTTCCCTTTTGTTGATCAGTTTTTCTTGGTCAACCTGCTGTTCGAGACCCTGCAGGGCCATCTGTTCTTTTTGCCGCTCTTTCAGCAATGGCAAAAACCAGCAAATTAACAGGATCAAGATAGCTGCAATGAGCAGGATATAGAGAATCCGATTTAGGATAAATCGGAGCCAGTCTGTATGACCATCCTCGAAGCTTTCGTAGGCCGACCTCACTCAGCGCAATTTACCGCCATACTGGGCATTGTCACCTAGTTCTTCCTCGATACGAAGTAACTGGTTGTATTTGGCAATCCGGTCTGTTCGAGATAATGACCCAGTCTTGATTTGGCCGGCGTTCGTTGCCACTGCAATATCGGCAATAGTGGTATCCTCGGTCTCCCCGGAGCGATGACTGATGACAGCAGTGTAACTGTTTTCTTTGGCCAGCTCGATCGCGTCCAGCGTTTCAGTCAGGGAGCCGATCTGGTTGACCTTGATCAGGATCGAATTGGCTACGCCGGAGCTGATTCCTTTTTGCAGGAATTCAACGTTGGTTACGAAAACGTCGTCACCGACCAGTTGAACTTTGTCACCAATCGCATCGGTCAGTTTTTTCCAGCCTTTCCAATCATTCTCGGCGCACCCGTCTTCGATGGAGATAATCGGATACTTTGCGCAGAGGCCTTGGTAGAGAGCGATTAGCTCGTCGGCTGACTTCTCTGATTTGTCGGATTTCTTAAAGACATAAATGTCTCGGCCGGCATCATAGAACTCGCTGGCAGCAGTATCCAATGCGAAAGCGATGTCTTCTCCCAGCTTATAACCGGCTTTCTCAACCGCTTTAGAGATGGCGTCCAAGGCATCGTCGATTCCGTTGAGATTCGGAGCAAAGCCGCCCTCGTCACCAACGGCCGTCGATAGACCCCGGTCTTTGAGAACGCTTTTCAGGGCATGAAAAATTTCGGTCCCGTACCGCAAGGCCTCGGCAAAGCTCGAGGCGCCTTTGGGCATGATCATGAATTCCTGGAAATCGATCGGCGCGTCCGAGTGGGCTCCGCCGTTTATGATGTTCATCATGGGAACAGGCAGCACCTTGGCGTTAGGGCCGCCCAGGTAGCGGAAAAGAGGCACTCCAAGCTGGCTAGCCGCAGCGTGAGCCGCCGCTAAAGAGACACCGAGAATGGCGTTAGCGCCCAATTGCTTTTTGTTCGGGGTCCCGTCAAGTGCGATCATCGTGCTATCGATCGTCAGTTGATCCAGCGCGTCGAGACCGACCACTGCGTCCGCAATTTCCGTCTCCACATTTTGAACTGCGCGGGAGACGCCTTTTCCCTGGTAGATTTGTTTATCTCCGTCACGAAGCTCCCATGCTTCATGTTCACCGGTGCTGGCGCCGCTGGGAACAATTGCCCGGCCTACCGCGCCGCCGGTCAGTTCAACATCAACTTCGACAGTAGGATTGCCCCTGGAATCGAGGACCTGGCGGGCACGAATATCTGAAATGATGGTTAGGGACATAGGGTTGAGAGACTATTATTGGTTGTTAGTGGTACTCGCTAAGCCTTCGCTGCTACAGCTTCCATCTCCACGCCCTGCCAAGCCGTTATCTCGACGATCTCGACCCGCTTGACTCCGCCTTCGCCGGGAAGCTCAACGAACTCCCCGACAGCTCTGCCGAGCAATGCCTGTCCCATCGCGGTCTGGTAAGACACAATCCCTTTTGCCGGATCACTATCCCAGGCTCCCAATATGTGGAACGTAGACAACTCTCCGGTTTGTTGATCCCGACTAACGACCGTAGTGCCGATGGAGACCTGGCGGCTGTCGACATTTTCGAAGCTGGTACCCCGCGCTCGCTGCAGCATGTGTTCCAGCTCGGATTTCCTCCTCATGAGGACCGTCTGCATCTCTTTAGCAGCCTTGTATTCGAAGTTTTCTCGAAGGTCTCCGTAAGAAC
>JAFAVN010000541.1 GCA_019242435.1 Verrucomicrobiota bacterium
CCCAAGATCGGTTTGGACGGACCAAAACGCAGGATCAAATCATTGCTGATGCCGGCGTCGAGCGGAGTACCAGGACCGGGAGAGATACAGATCCGGTCCGGATTCAGCTCGGCCACTTCGTCCAGCGTTATCTGATCATTCCGGCGAACCATTAACTCGGCTCCAAGCTCGCCAAAATACTGTACGAGGTTGTACGTGAACGAATCGTAGTTGTCGACTACCAGCATCATACGATGGTCTGAGCCCGTTCAATGGCGCGAAACAGAGCCATCGCTTTATTCACGCACTCCTGATGTTCCAACTCGGGAACCGAGTCCGCCACTACCCCGCATCCAGCCTGCGCATAAGCAACGCCATCTTTCAATATGAGCGTCCTTAGCACGATGCACGAATCGAGATTGCCATCAAAACCAAAATAGGCGATCGCCCCGGAGTAAACGCCTCTCTTGCCTTTCTCGAACTGGTTGATCAGCTGCATGGCGCGCACTTTGGGAGCTCCAGAAACCGTACCTGCAGGAAAGGTTGCGCGCATGACATCGTCCGCATCGTGGCCGTCTTCCAGCTGACCTTCGACATTGGAGACGATGTGCATCACATGGCTGTAACGCTCGATCGTCATGAAATCGCTGACTTTAATAGAACCAAAGCGGCAAATCCGGCCGACATCGTTGCGAGCCAGATCGACCAGCATCAGATGCTCGGCGCGTTCCTTAGGATCTCTCAGCAACTCCGCTGCTAATTTCTGATCTTCTTCCTCCGTTGCTCCTCGCCGACGGGTACCTGCCAAAGGCCGGATCTCCACTTTTCGATCGCGTAGGCGGACGTGAACCTCGGGCGAGCTCCCTACTAAGGAAAATCGATCGCCCAAGCGCAGATAGAACATGTAAGGAGACGGATTCACGAAACGCAATGCCCGGTAGAGCGCGACCGGGTTACCTTCGTAGCCGGCCTCAAAGCGTTGGGAAGGAACTATCTGGAAGACGTCCCCGGCCCGGATATGCTCCTGGCACCGGCGTACGACGTCGCAGAATTCTTCCTGGCTGGTATTGGATTGAGGAGCAAGATGGGGAGCCGGCGGCGTCGCATTCATCAATCGAGATTGAGTCGGCGACTGCAGCTTCTCGATAATAGCTGCGATCTTTTTGCCAGCTTCGTCATAAGCAAAATCGGGACCGCGCTCATCAACAAAGGCAGGCGCAAAAATCTTCAGGCGACGGAACCGATGATCAAACACCAGAAAGGTGTCGGTGATCATGAACACCGCGTCCGGCACCTGGAGCTGGTCTGGTGGGGACGGCGTGACCGTCGGCTCAAAGAAGCGGACCACGTCGTAACCAATGTAGCCGACCGCTCCCCCAACGAAAGGCGGTAGTCCCGGATAAGAGACGAACGAATAACGGTCCATCAGCTTCCGGAGCTCTGCCAGAGGATCGATAGTAGTTTCAAACTCCTGAACCGCTCCGTTTTCTTCGATCCGGATCTTGGCGCCGCGGCTTTCGAAATAAACCCGGGGCGAGCTTCCGAGAAAGGAGTACCGGCCGACATGATCGCTCGTCTCTGCGGATTCTAAAAGGAAGGAACGGCGGCCGTCGTCGATTTTCTCAAGAACAGCAACCGGGGTCTCATGATCCGCTACAAACTCGGTATAAACCGGTATCAGCTTACCGGGCTGAGCAAGCTTGGCGAACTCTGCCCGAGAGGGATTGAGCGGAGCGGTGGTCATTGTTCGTAAACCTCGGCCGGATCAAAAACCTTGGGCTCCGTCGTTTCCTTTGGCTTACCTTGGAGATCGAGTTCCTGGAAAAAACAGGAGCGATGCCCAGTGTGACAGGCACCAGCAATCTGTTCAACTTCGAACAACAAAGTATCCTGGTCGCAGTCAATGAACCAACGGACGACCTTCTGTTTGTGGCCGCTGGTCTCTCCCTTTAGCCAAAGCTTTTGCCGGGACCGACTCCAATAATGCATAAACCCGGTTTCTAGAGTGCGCCCGATAGAATCCCGATTCATCCACCCCAGCATCAAAACTCGACCCGGGGCCGCAGCTTCGCGAACGATAGCGGGTATTAGTCCGTCTTTGGTATAGCGAAAATTGAAGTTCATATTTTATCGACGGCGACATCGAATGTTCGACTGGACCATGCAGGAGAATAAGTCTCTTAGCTCAGGGAGTCATCTTGCGCAAAAACAAATCGTGGTGCTGGGTTTCAGCCGAGCCTTCGCGACTCATCTCGGGAACTATATGAGCCTCGCCCTGCCGACGCCGGATCAGTGCCGCCACTTACTGGACACGCATCTGAATACGCGGGGCACCGACGCCATTGTGCCGACGGCTCCCGCTTTCCGCTGATTATCATAAAGCTAATGGACGGGCAACTCCTGCCGTTAAATATCAAATTCTTACCCAAACGACGGATGGACGAGGTGAGTTTCGCGTGAAATAAAATCAGAATCGTGCTTTGCCGGAACGAGATTGGTTGATAGCAATAGAGGCGGTAGATAAAAGAGTTGCAGGACCTGAATCGTGCTCAACACTTCATATACCAAGCATTTTCTCAGGCTGAACGCCTCGCCAGGACGGGGGTCGCTGGCACATGTCAGCGTATGGTTGTTGGCGATCATGTTAACATGGGTACCGACTGCTCGCGCCCAAGATTCCACCATCCGGTCCATTCAAAACATTTTCGATCCGTTATCAGCGCCCGCTGAAACGATCTACCAGACGTCATTGTTAGTGCTGGCAGTGTGCGCCGGGATTTTTCTGATAGTCGCGGGGTTACTGACCTACGCGATCATTCGCTACCGGCGGCGTGGGCCGGAGGACGATCACGAAGAGCCTCCTCAAGTTTATGGGAGCGCAGCGATCGAATTGGCCTGGACCGTCCCACCAATTCTGATTGTTGTGATGCTGGTGCTGGTCACCGCTCGGACAATCGGTGAAATTCAACATCCGAAGTTGCCGGAATCAGCCGAAAACATCCGGGTGATAGGTCATCGTTTCTGGTGGGAACTTCGATATCCCAAACATGGTGTCGTAACGGCTAACGAGATCCACGTCCCACTCAGCGACCGGAAAAAGCGAATACCGACGCAGATGGTGCTCGAATCAGCGGACGTCATCCACGGATTTTGGGTGCCGCAGCTAAACGGGAAGACGATGCTGGTTCCCAATTACCGGAATACGATGTGGATCGAACCGTTTGCCACAGGGATTTACTTGGGCAACTGCACGGTTCTCTGCGGCGAGCAGCATGCGAACATGCTGATTCGAGTGATTGTCGACCCACCGGCCGTCTATAAGAAGTGGTTGGAATCACAGAGACAGCCGCCACCGCCGCCCTCAGACCCGCAAGCGGTGGAAGGACAAAAGCAGTTCATCGCTAACGCGTGCGGCACGTGTCACACCATCCAAAATACCGCGGCAAACGGCGTTTTCGGGCCCGACCTAACGCATTTTTCGAGTCGGGCTACTCTTGGGTCTGGGATGGCTCCGAACGACGATGAAAATCTTCGCAATTGGTTGGAGGATCCACAGGTCCTGAAACCGGGCTGCCGCATGCCGGACATGCACCTCACGAAGGACCAGGTCGATGTCATCCTGGCTTATCTAGGAACCCTCAAATAATCCATCATGGCTAACAGTACTTCCACGGTCAAGCAAATCGGAACGGAGTCGGCGCCGGCCCCTCCGGGACATGAACGAGGCACATTAACCGCCTGGATTCAGGACCTGATTTTTACGGTCGATCACAAGAAGCTAGGGCTGATGTATATCGGGACGGCCTGGTTGTTCTTCATCCCGGCCGGGATCCTAGCATCCCTGATCCGGACCCAGTTGTTAGTACCGAACAATCATGTTTTGTCCCCCGAAGCCTTTAACCAGGCATTCACCATGCACGGCACCGCGATGATTTTTTTCTTTGCGATGCCGATGGTGTTCGGTCTGGCTAACTATATGGTACCCCTACAAATCGGAGCACGAGACATGGCGTTCCCGCGTCTGAACGCATTTTCGTTCTGGACCACTTTTTTTGGCGCCTCTTTTCTCTTCTTCAGTTACATCGCCGGCCCCGGATTGTACGGCATG
>JAFAVN010000096.1 GCA_019242435.1 Verrucomicrobiota bacterium
GCCTCCTCTCCATTTGCTAAGGGCTTACCGCGCTTTCTCTGCTATCTGCTATTTGCTATCTGCTATTCTGCCTTCAATGTCTCCGATGGCCGCTGGGCGGCTCCCGGGAGTCGCCTGTTATTTGCTCCTGGAACCCGCAGCCGGCAAAGCGACTCCCCTCCGTTGCCAAGGGATTGCCACGTTTTCTCTGCTATCTGCTATTTGCTATCCGCTATCTGCTATCTGCTATTCTGCCATTCTGCCTTCACGGTCCCGACCATGAGCTTTCCTCTTGAACGGCTTCGTTTAACAATCGCCTATGATGGAACCGGCTTTGCCGGCTGGCAGAGCCAGCCAAATCGCAACGGGGTTCAGGATCATCTGGAAGCGGCATTTCAAACGATTCTCGGTCAGAAGGTCAGAGTGCACGGCTCAGGCCGTACCGATGCGGGGGTCCACGCCCTCGGACAGGTTGCTCATGTGGATGTGCTTGCGGGCAAATTTCCACCCAGAGTCTGGTGTTTGGCGCTCAACGCTAATCTACCTGCTGATGTCAGAATACTGGGGTGCCGCCGGGTTTCCGCCGAGTTTCATGCCCGGTTCTTCGCCCAAGGAAAGATGTATCGGTACCGGATCTGGAATAACGAGATATTTCACCCCTTGGAGGTGGGTCGAGCATGGCATATACCCCAACGATTGGAACTGGATCGCCTGACAGCCTGCGCAACCCTCTTTTCGGGAGAGCACGACTTTGCGTCTTTTGCTGCCAACCGCGGTACCCCGGCCGAAACAACGGTTCGCACGATTCACGAGATTAAGGTGAAACGGGTCGGCCCGGCCGTTTCCCTTGAATTCAGCGGCGACGGGTTTCTTTATCGCATGGTTCGAATGATCACCGGTTCGCTGGTGCAGGTCGGGTTGGGGCGAAGGGACGAGTCATGGTTAGAGGAATTTCTGAAGTCACCGGGCAAACGGAAGACGAATCATAGCGCGCCGGCTGAAGGCCTGTATCTGGTGCGGGTTTTGTATTGAGCCCGGGAAATTTCGCTCTGGCTCGCGCTCGTGAAAACGGTTCTGACGGACGCATTTAGTAGCTCTGCCAAGCGGCATAACCAAACAAGTTTTGGCGATTCCAAGTTTGCCGAGCGGCTTTTTCGAAACCCCAGCACTTCGTGAAAAGGCTCCTGAACTCCTCGAACTCCTCGAACTCCTTGAACTCCTCCGACTCCTCCAAACCCTTGAACTCCTCCCGCTCCTCCCCTACATCCTGGATATGGTTCCGGATTTTGTGTTTCGGCCTGTCGAAGAGGCCGATCTGGCGGGATTGAAGGGAGTCGCCGCCTCAATCACGGACGGTATGACGTCTCTCCCTTTGGAAGACAATGCGTTGGAAGACCGCATTCATCATTCGCAGCGATCGTTTGATCATCGAATAAAGAAGGCGGGTGGCGATCATTACTTGTTTGTTTTGCAGGAGTGGGCCACAGGGCAAATCGCAGGGACATCAGGCATTATCGCACGGGTAGGAGGATTTGACCCCTTCTATACTTACGAGGTGCGCAAAGAGCGTTTTTCGCATCTTCCGCTGGGTATTGATCGGGAAATGGATGTGCTCCATCTCAAGCTTGATCATAAAGGGCCGTCGGAGGTTTGCAGCCTTTGCCTGAAACCGGTCTTTCGCAGGGCGGGTCTCGGCCAGTTGTTATCACTGGCGAGATTTTTATTCATGGCCGCTTTCCCACAGCGATTCGATGACCGCGTTATTGCGGAGTTGCGAGGATTCACTGATGAAAAGGGTCTATCACCGTTTTGGGAGTCAGTCGGGCGTCACTTTTTTTCTCAAAGTTTTGCAGAGGCAGATTTTCTGAGCGGTATCGGTCAAAAAGATTTTATTCGTGACTTGATGCCCAGATATCCGATCTATCCGGCATTATTACCTTTAGTAGCACAAGCAGTGATCGGCAAAGTGCATCGGGACGCTGAGCCTGCGTTACGAATCCTGTTGCATCAAGGGTTTCACCTATCGAATGAGGTCGACATTTTTGATGCCGGTCCTTTGGTGATCGCCAATCGCCCCGAAATACGAGCGATCCGGGAAGCGCGCGAAGGCCGGTTAACGCAGATTCGACCGGTATCTACAGAGGCGATCTTCCTCGTTTGTCATGGCGCCCTCAAGTTCCGAGCTTGTCTGGCGCCGGTCGAATCTCCGGATCCAGACACGGTAGTAATAAATGCACGAACTGCTGAGCGACTGGGTGCGGACATCGGTAGTCGCATTATTTGGCTTAAGCTTCCGGGTTCTGGGTTCCGGGTTCCAAATTCCGGGTCCGAAGTCGATCCCACCTCGAAATCCAGATGAAGCATTGCTCCTGACAGTCGTAAGGTAGCAGCTACAACCCCTGAACTTGCAAAAATGGAACCGGAACCCGGAACTCGGAACCCGGAACTTCAGGCCTTGAACCACGAATTCAACTTTGACGGTTTAATTGGTCCGACTCACCACTATGGTGGGCTAGCTGAAGGGAATCGCGCCTCAACGGCCAACCGGCTCAAGGTTTCGCACCCGCGGACTGCTGCACTTCAGGGGTTGGAAAAGATGAGTGCTTTGAGCAGGATGGGAGTCGGCCAGGCAGTTATTCCGCCGCTTTACCGGCCCTATTTACCGTTACTCCGGCAAACGGGCTTTACCGGATCTGATGGACAGATAATCGAGAAAGCCTTTCAGTACAGCCCAGCCCTGTTGTCAGCCGCGTTTTCTGCGTCCGCCATGTGGGCTGCCAATGCTGCCACCTTCGCTCCTAGCTCCGATGCTCAAGATCGACGGATGCATGTGACACCGGCTAACCTGATATCCAATTTGCACCGGTCATTGGAAGCAGATGAAACCGCAGCGCTCCTCCGGAGGATTTTTCCAGATCCCGGTTTGTTCCAACATCATCCGCCGCTTCCGCGGACGCTTGCTTTCAGCGACGAAGGAGCAGCGAATCATACCCGGTTGGTCGGGATCGCTGGCCAGCGCGGAATACATCTTTTCGTTTATGGCCGGGAGTATTTCGGTGAAAACCAGGTAACCCGATATCCGCAACGACAGACCTTGGAAGCCTGCCGAGCGATCGCTCGGCGGCATCGCCTGCCCGACGAAAGCGTAATATTCGCCCGCCAGCATCCTGCAGCGATCGATGCCGGCGTTTTCCATAATGATGTTATCTCGACCGGGCACGGCAGCCTGTTTCTTTACCACAGGGAGGCATTCTCGGATGGCACCGCAATCATAAATCGGTTGAAGCAGTTATTCGAGAAGACACAAGACGATACCCTTCATGCGATTGAAATCAGTGAGTTCTCTTTGGCAGAGGCCGTCCAATCCTATTTTTTTAATTCCCAGATTGTGACCTTAGCCGACGGCCGCATGATGCTGGTTGCGCCTTTGGAATCCAGACGGAATCCGGCGGTATACTCGGCGATCGATAGGCTTGTCAGCAGTTCAGATTCGCCTCTGGCTGATGTAATTTTCTTTGATTTGCGAGAAAGCATGCAGAACGGCGGCGGCCCCGCTTGTCTACGAAATCGAGTGGTGCTCAATCCCGAGGAACAGAAAGCGGTGCCGAGCCGGTTATTTTTCAATGCGGAGTTATTTGAGACATTAAATGCCTGGGTGGAACGTCACTATCGGGAATCGCTTTCTTTATCAGACTTCCGCGATCCAAAGCTGATCGCGGAAATCCAGACAGCGCTGGACGAACTGACACAGCTGTTGCGATTAGGCTCGATTTATTCGTTCCAGCGGGAGTAGCGCAGCGAATAACAGATAACAGATAGCAAACAAGGCATGGCCGGCCGATGATTGGAGGGCGCCGCTTTACAGGTCACGATCTCGAGGAAGGAACAGCAGGCGGCGCCCGAGAATTACCCGATCAGCTGATATTGACAAACAGTTATGAAGTTCAGATATGCCGATAGAATCAAGTTGACCTGTGGGGCATTTGCGGGAACCGCCTGCTGCAAATCGCCAGAACTTGAGGCCTACCAAGCGGCTCGCCTCCAGGCGTCCCGTTGTGGCGGCACATATATCTGCTATTTGCGCTTCTGCTTTTCGTTGTGCTAATGACTCCGACCCACTGGATCCATGGACAGCGTGACCGACTGATCGACCGCGTCACCGCCTGGTCCAATATTAATTCCGGAAGTCTTAATTTACCTGGCATAAAGAAGGCGGGGGAGCTTATCTATCGCGATTTCCAGCGACTCGAACCGGAGAATTGGCAACTGGTCGCATTGAATCAAACTTCTTCTCTTCCATCACCTCCGATCTCATCGCCCGGTCCGTTGGCGATTTTCCGCAAGCGGCCGAACGCGGAGAGCAGGCTCCTGTTCTTTGGGCACCTCGACACCGTCTATGGTCCTGAGCATCGGTTACAGGAGGTGGTATCCGGGGCAAGTGGCACACTGATTGGACCGGGAGTCTGCGACATGAAGGGTGGCTTAGCCATCCTTTTGTGCGGACTGTCCGCTTTCGAGAAATTCACCAAAGAAAAAAACTTCGGTTGGACCATCATGATCAACTCGGATGAAGAAATCGGTTCGCCTGGGTCGTCACCTTATTTTCAAATCGAGGCGGCGTATCATCGATTTGGGTTTGGTTTTGAACCGGCACTTGAGGATGGAGCTTTGGCGTCCAACCGAAAAGGATCGGGTAATTTCACTTTTACTGTTCACGGCAAGGCCGCACACAGCGGGCGAAATCCTCGTGCGGGGCGAAACGCTCTGGTTCCGGCGGCCGAATTCATATTGGCCTGCCACCAACTCAACGGCACCCGGCCGAGTGTGTTCGTTAATCCGGGCGTAATATCGGGCGGTACTGTTGCTAATACGATACCTGATCTGGCGGTATGTCAGGTGAACGTACGCACGACCACCGGCGATGATGAACATTGGCTTCTTCAGGAGTTAGAACGTTTGCGTGCCTCGTTGGAAGATAGCGGCCGCTATAGAATAGAGGTCACGGGCGGTTTTACCGCGCCACCAAAACCTTTAACTACCGGGGTCTCCCACCTTCTGGATCTGGCACAAAAAGCGGCGACAAAAATTGGAATCGCGCTCTCGGTAAGACCGACCGGAGGCACCTGCGACGGTAATCGCCTGGCGCATTTTGGATTGCCGAATATCGACAACTTGGGCGCCCGCGGTGGCGCCATTCATAGTGAAAACGAATTCCTGGTGGTAGAGAGTTTAGTGGAGCGGTCCTGGCTTTTTTATACGCTGCTGCAGGAGTTAAATCAGGAGATGGCGCGTTAGAGAAAACGGAGACGTCCTTCAAGCGCTAAGGGTTATCTAGGTCAGCGATGCGGCGGCCCTCCGATCGGTAGGGCGAGGCTCCGGGCATAACGAGAAGCGCACTCCGGAATGTGATGACGTTCTAAATCCCTCGCGTTCTGGGCCGAAAAGCCGGCGAGCCGCCTCCCGAGCTTGCACCTCAATGATCGGGACAAGGCAGTTCAAATCGGGTATGCTGAGAGGCGTTCGAAATTCCCCCGAAATCCCACCTTTAAAGTCCTGGATGCAATGGCAACCGCCCGAGATACTACCGGAAACGCTATGGAGAAAACAGTATTGCCTGATCTATCCGACCCTTCTCTGTACAACAATCGCGAGCTCAGCCTGTTGGAATATTATCAGCGGGTTTTGGAAGAGGCGGAGGACCCTAAGAATCCTGTCCTGGAGCGCTTGAAGTTTCTCTGCATCGTGGCCTCGAATCTCGATCAATTTTTTGAAGTGCGAGTTGCCGGACTAAAGCAGCAACGTCAAAGCCATCTGGCTTTGCCTGGTTCTGATGGAATGAGCCCGAGCGAGCAATTGGCGGCCATTTCGGTGCGCGTCCGTAATATGGTGCAAGATATGTATCGAGTCTGGAGCCAGGAATTGGTGCCGGCTCTGGAAGAGAACAACATTTTTTTCCTGCGCTGTGACGAACTTACCCCTGAAGAAAAGCATTACTACACCAGGTACTTTGAAAAATCGGTCTACCCGGTCTTGACACCGTTAGCCGTGGATCCGGTTCATCCTTTTCCGCAGCTTCTGAATAAAAGTTTGAACGTGGCGGTCGAGCTGGACGGTGCGGATATCACGAGTCAACTGGGGGTCGTTCAAGTACCGCATATCCTCCCGCGTCTACTTCCCTATCGAGCGGGAGAGAAGCGGATGTATCGTTATATCTTTGTAGGAAACCTCATCCAATCGCATGTCAGCTCCCTTTTTCATGGGGTTGGTGTGAAGGGCGCATATCAGTTTCGGATAACGAGGAACAGCGATTTGTATCTGGACGAGGAAGAAACGGATAATTTCCTCAAGACGGTAGAACACGAGCTGCGGAAAAGGAGTCGGGGCGATGCCGTCCGTCTTGAGGTGCAATCAGATTGTCCCCGGCACATTATCGATCAGTTGCTGCAGACATTTGGCCTGACTGATGAAGATCTATATGAGGTGGATGGGCCAATCAATTTTCAGCGTCTGCTTTCCGTCATAACCGATGTGGATCGAACTGATCTCAAATTCCGTCCGTTCGCACCGGCGATGGCTACCTTGCCGGAGTCGGCGCAAGACATTTTTTCACAGATCAGAGCCAAACCGGTCCTTTTGCATCACCCTTACGAGAGTTTCCAGGCCGTGTTGGACTTTATCCGGCAAGCTGCAGAAGATCCGAGCGTCTTAGCAATTAAACAGACACTGTACCGGACGAGCGGCGATTCTCCGATCGTTGCCTCTCTCGTGGAAGCGGCGGAAGCGGGGAAACAAGTCACGGTAGTGATTGAGCTTAAGGCGCGGTTTGATGAAGCCGCAAATATACGATGGGCAAGAATGCTTCAGGAAGCGGGAGTACACGTGGTCTACGGGATTGCTGGCCTGATCACTCGAGCGAAGCTGACCCTGGTCGTCCGCCAAGAGGAAAACGGTATTCGCCGGTACTTACATCTGGGCACCGGCAATTATCATCCCTCAACCGCCAAGCTGTACGAAGATTTCGGTTTGCTAACGTGTGATCCGAAGATGACTAATGACAGTGCGGAGCTATTTAACTGGCTGACCGGCGTTTCGCACTTTCCTGAACTGAAGAAGATCAAAGCGGCCCCGAAAGGTCTCTACGAATTTGTGTTAGAGATGATTCAACGCGAGGAGCATCACGCGTTGGCAGGTAAACCAGCCGGTATTTATGTAAAGGTAAATGCGTTGGTGGATGAAGATGTCATCCAGGCATTGTATGCTGCTTCCCAAGCGGGCGTTAGAGTCCGACTTCTGGTTCGCGGTGTCTGCTGCCTCCGCCCGGGGATTCCTGGGATCAGCGATAATATCGCGGTACGCAGCATCGTTGGTCGATTCCTTGAGCACAGCCGGATTTACCGCTTCGAAAATGCGGGCAAGCCGGAAATTTATCTGTCGAGTGCGGATTGGACTGCTCGAAATTTTCTCCAACGGGTAGAAATCTGTTTCCCGGTTGACGATGGGCAATTGCGCAGCCGAGTAGACGAGGTTCTGAAGATTTATTGGCAGGATAATCTGAAGGCCCGTGAGCAAGGGACGGATGCGACTTATTGCCGGGTGGCATCTGATGACGAACCGGTAGATGCGCAAACCTTTTTTCTGGAACAAACGCGGAAACGGAAGTGACGGCAGTCGTGCTCGACGTTCATCCTGGGAGCAAATAGCAGATAGCGAAGAAAGCGTTGCCGCTCCCTGACGCTGGAGGGAGCCGCCTGCTAGTTGCCTTCGAGTTATTAACTTACAAAGCGGCTTCCCTCCATTGTCGG
>JAFAVN010000125.1 GCA_019242435.1 Verrucomicrobiota bacterium
TGCTAGCATGCGCGAGTCAAAGGCCAACCGCTTCGCAATTCTTATCCTTGAGGTCGCCGTTCTGTATGGCGTGAAGCACCCGCTGAGATGGCCCAGGGACCCCGTCAGAGAACGAATGTTAACGAGAAACAACAACAAAAATAAGGGTAGCTATGTGGCAAAAAAACTCAGTAAGGATACATCTTCTTTTGATACATTAGCCCCACGGGGCCGCTAGAATTATCGGTAAAAATAAGGGTGTCGTGATGGCTACAAGTTTTGCCGTTCTTCCTATGGTCATCGGGTTGGAGTTTTCCGCTTGCGCCGGCTGCATTCGACTAGGAAATAAGCAGTGCGGGTATGCATCGTTCTGTCCCGAGCTGGCTGCTAGCTTGCCGCGCTGAAAGGGCTAGAAGGGCCGCGAAAAGCTCGGCGCTTGACCTCTGTGGTGCCGGCGGGGCTAACACAGACGATCACCCAATGTGAACGGGACTAACAGCAAAGAAAACACACATAAAAGCAAAGCAATACTAACAATGGAAAGCATGACGCTCATATGGACTAGGAAAAGCGGCGCCAAGATCCTAGTCCGGATCGCCAACAGATGGACGGAATACCGCGAGGATATCTTTTATGAGCTTTGAGGATCCTTGAATCGGCATTTCCGGCGATCCCCAAACGCCGTTTCGGCCCGAAAAGGATTAAGGATGCTTGGCTCCCCCGGCAGAGAGCAGTTTCTCGGCCGTCAACAAATGCTTCAATGCCTTCTCCCGATAACCCGCGTTGTTGTGGTTGACGGAGACGCGCAGTTCCTTGGCCAGGGCTCGTTCAACGATCACCGAGCGATGCACGCCCTCTTTAGCAGCAATCTTCGACAGCTCTTCATCCAATTTCTTGTCCAGGAAAACATGGACCGAAATTCGCCCCGTCGGCGGGCGCCCCGGTTTTCTCTTTTTCGGTTCAGCCATCGGCCAGAATAATATAAGTAAGCGAAAAGTTTTCAAGTCCATAAAATGCCGCTTGCAAGTTTGCGTAAGTGATACTTATTTAAGGTAAGCACAAGCCTCGACTGAAATGAGGCTGAAAGTACGAAAAAATGAGGAAACTACGCAAATTCTTCACCGCAGCAGCCGTGACGCTGGTTTTCATGGTTAGCGCCACCACCGCCTCCGCCGAGTCAGGCAAGTCGGGAACCATCCGGGATAAAAGCGGCTCGACCAAATACCGCTATTCCACAGATGCAAGTGGTAGAACCACGTTCCGAGACAGTAGCGGAAGTACGAAATTCTCAGTTGATAAGAATGGTAGCGTCCGTAACTCCAGTGGCAGCACGCAGGCCCGAATCTCTAAAGACGGCACTGTCCGCAATTCGTCTGGAAGTACCATTGAACGCCGCTCCACCGATAGTTCCGGTATCACTACGGTGCGCGACGCCGGCGGTAGTACGAAATACCGGATTATGAAGGACGGCACTATCCGTAACTCGTCCGGTTCCACCATCGGAAAGATCGACCAGCGATAAATCACGAAATGGCCGGCGGCGTCTCTGGACGGAGTCACGCCGGCTTAGCTGGAACGGCTGAGAAATCGCGTGGAGTGTGCCAAGTGGGCTCGAGCAGCAGTTTTCCAGATGATACATACTGGCGCCTCTGAGCAATCATATGTTGTGATGCCGTTAGTAAATCGCGCAACCGGCGCTGCAGGAGCGAACTTTCGTAGACTGCGTTGCTTCCTCCTAGCGCGAAACAGTCATTGGCAATTCGAACGCAGGTGGCCCCGAGCCAGGCAGACGTTTGCGCGGTTTGGGTTAAGAACGGCTCTTTTTCCAGGGTACCGTTCAGGGCGTGACTCCAATGACTCGCGACCTGAACTTGAAGATAGGCTCGAGCAGCGTTTAGATCGGCTTCTATCCGGCCAAGTTCCGCTTGGAAAAGTTCCGAATCCCGCATCGGAGCCGCGGCCATAAACTGCTGCCGGCCGCTATTTGCGACCCGCAGGATTTCATCCAGCGCGCCCGCTGCGACCCCCACAAAAATGGCAGGTACAGTCAACAATAGAAGAGGCAGGGGCTCCTGGTAAAAAGGTCCCGGTTTACGAAATTGGGGATCAAAGGCATCGAAGAAGTGTGCCTCTGGAACGACGACATCCGTGATTTCGATGTCATGACTGCCGGTCGCCTTCAATCCGGCTACATGCCACGTCTCTTTGATTTTCCAATCCTGAGCAGCAACCAAGCAGCCCCGAGTTACCTTTTGGCCATTGGGTCGAGTCAGTTGAACTCCATCCTTGCTCATAACGAAGGTACCGAACATCCAATCAGCGTGCTGGCATCCGCTGGCGAAGTCCCACCTTCCATTGAGCCGCCAAGCGTTGTCGGTGGCTTCAGCTTTACCGTTTGGCCTGAGCGAGCCTGCGAAGATCACGTCTGGTCCCTTCTCATAGATCCTGTCATAAGTTTCCGGAGGCAGAAGAGTCGTTAAGACACTGGCTCCGTTGCTGATCATCGCGCTCCAGCCGACTGAACCATCAATCCTGGCTAGTGCTTGGAAAATCTCGATGCCATCGATCAAGTCCAGCTCAAAGCCGCCATGGCTTCGCGGCACGAACAATCGAAACAGGCCGATTGCTCTGAGCGATTCAATCAGGTCGATTGGTATCCGTCCACTTGCTTCCATCTCGGCTGACCGGGATTGGATGTACGGCGCCAATTCTTCGATGTCTGCCAGTAACTGGTTAGCAGCATGTTTACCCGCATTCCGCTTAAATTCTGAGGTCATAGGCAGTCATCTTTTCTAAATAAAAAAACTGATCGATTTCCTGATAAGATTTAAACAAGAGCATATAGGTAGCCGTTACTAACTGCTAAATGTTCGAACTGCCGCCATCGGTGTTTGAACAAGCAGGGGGAACGGAAGCGGTGAAAGTTTTCATTGCCCTCGAGGCGAAGGGTAGGTTTCGGGTGTCGATCAATCGAGATGCCGCACTCCGCGGTTTTATCTGGAAGCGGTTCCACCATCCACTGGCAAGTCGATTCCAGTGATGAAGCTGCTCTCGTCTGAAGCGAGGAACACGGCTGCCGATGCAATCTCATCTGCTGTTCCAAGTCGTCCCATCGGAATCATCTTCTTGAAGTAATCGCTTGTACCCTCGGCCGATGTTTTGGCGCCGGCATGGACCATGGGCGTCTCCGTTGGTCCGGGACTGATTACATTCGCTCGAATGCCACGACTGGCTAACTCAGCGGTCCAGGTCCGAACAAACGAGACCAAAGCTGCTTTCGTCGCCGAATACGCGCCGAAGCCCGGTATGCCCATCTGCCAGGCAGCCGAACCAGAAAGGATGATTGACGCTTTGTCAGCAAGCAGCGGCAGCGCCTTCTGCACCGTAAAGTACGCGCCACGTGCGTTCAGATTGAAGTGCTTATCAAACGTTTCGGCTGTCGATTCCGTGAGTGAAACCGGATCTACAATGCCGGCATTAGCGAAGACGACATCGACATGTCCCTTCGTCTTTCGCACCAGTTGGTAGAGATCGTCCAAATCATCGAGCTTCGAGACGTCTCCCTGAACGGCGGTTACATTTTCCCCGATGAGCGCGACCGCGGCATCCAACTCTGCTTGCCTGCGCCCGGTAATAAAAACGTAGGCACCTTCCTTAACGAACCGCTTGGCGGTAGCCAGACCGATCCCGCTATTGCCACCGGTAATAACTGCGATTTTATCTATTAATTTTGCCATGTTACCCCACCCTAGGTGCCAGGTTACACATTGACAAGTACCTACCTTTTTGTAAGTATGTATTCGTGAGAGAAAGTTTGAAAAAAAGAGTGTTTAGCTGCGGCCTGGAGGCCTCGCTTTCTGTAATCGGCGGGAAATGGAAATTTCTTATCATTTGGCAACTGGCA
>JAFAVN010000577.1 GCA_019242435.1 Verrucomicrobiota bacterium
GCGAAATCAGAGGTGATTCGTGATTTGTGATTGGTCGGCGTTCGCCGGCTGCCTGGACCTTGCCGAAAGGCACGCTTGGAGTTTGGCGAAAGGTGACGCTTGCCCAAAATAGACTTCTCGCCAATCACTAATCACCATGATCCCTTCTCGATCTGACGCTTGGCAATTGGTTACTGAATTCACCGCAAGCGAGTCTTTGCGCAGGCATATGCTGGCAGTTGAGTCAGCCATGAGGGCTTATGCCCGGCATTTTTTGGAAGATCCGGATCTCTGGGGAGCGGTCGGTTTGCTCCACGATTTCGATTACGAGCGCAATCCGGAGGTGTCGCCAGAAGGGCATCCGATAGTGGGCGGCCGCATTCTTCGGGAACGCGGTGTCGACGAAATCCTGGTGCAAGCGATTCTGTCACATGCACCGCAGGTCACCGGGCGAGCCCCTGACTCGAAACTGGAAAAGGCATTATACGCAGTCGATGAACTGACGGGGTTCATTGTTGCCGTTGCGCTGGTCCGCCCTTCTAAGAAACTGGCCGACGTCGAACCCAAGTCCGTGAAGAAGAAATGGAAGGATAAGGCATTTGCCGCGCCGGTGAACCGGGAAGAAATCGCGCATGCAGCTGAAGCGCTCGGAGTGCCCCTCGATCGGCACATCCAGATCGTCCTTGATGCCATGAAAGCTGATGCGGAGAAGCTGGGACTATAGCTTCAAGGCGGGGTTCGAAGGCCCCGGTTTTCGGGTTTTTCCGGCTATTGTTCTTCCGGCCATTATTAGGCGGACGATGGTTCATCGCTGTTGACAGTCCTATTCTTTAGTGGTTTCTGGTCGAACCCGTGTGAATGATGGCAACTTCGAACCTCGAACTTTGAACCTTGAACCTGGAAGAGTGAGCCGTGAACATTAAAACCGTCGGAATTGTCGGGGCGGGTTACATCAGCGCCGCGTACTTGAAGTCGAGTTTCCCGCAATTCAAGATCGTCGCTTGTGCGGATGTCATTCCGGAGAATGCCAATTTACGGGCGAAAGAATTCGGTCTGGAACCGCTGACCGTCGATGCTTTGCTGGCTGATGGAAGCATCGATGTGGTCCTCAACCTCACCACCCCTCAGAATCACGCAGCGATTAGCCAGGCGGCGCTGGAGTCCGGAAAACATGTATACTCGGAAAAGCCGTTTGCATTGTCGCGGGAAGAAGCCCAGCCGCTCCTCGAGTCGGCAGAGAGCAAACAGCTTAGAATTGGGTCGGCGCCGGACACGTTTCTCGGTGGATCGCACCAGACGGTTCGAAAATTGGTAGATGACGGCGCCATTGGGCGCCCGATCGGAGGGGCCGCTTTCTTCATGTACGGCGGACCGGAGAGCTGGCATCCGAACCCGGAATTTCTGTATCAAAAGGGAGCAGGTCCAGTGCTGGATATGGGCCCCTATTATGTGACGGCGCTCGTCAACCTTTTAGGACCGGTCAAAAACGTGCTGGCGTTCGGCTCGAATGCGCGGCCGAAACGCACAATTGGTAGCGGACCCCGACAAGGAGCGGAGTTCGCAGTCGAGGTTTTGACCTACGTGACTGCAATTCTCGAATTTGAGTCAGGTGCTGCGGTAACTCTGACCGTTAGCTTCGATGTCGCCGGGCATAACCATGCGCCGATCGAAATTTACGGCACGGAAGGATCCATACAGGTCCCCGACCCAAATTATTTCGGCGGCAATGTCCGGCTGATCCGTACCGGCGGGCGCTGGACGGATATCGCCCCTACCCACTGTTTTGCGGATGCGAACTATCGCGGGATTGGGTTAGCCGATATGTCGGCAGCTATTGTCTCGGGTAAACCGCATCGGGCGTCCGGCCAGCTCGCCTATCACGTGCTGGAAGTTCTGCAAGCCATCCTAAGCAAGGCCGAGGGAGACACATCATTCGAAATTCGGTCCACTTGCGAGCGGCCCCTCCCCTTGCCTGCCTTTCGCCAGGTAGCCGACTTCTCGACCGCAGACAACCGCTGATCACGAAAGCGAGGTTCCAAACCAGGGATGGACGCGGATCGACACAGCCCGCAAAAGATCGGGCCGATTAGCTTCCCTTGAGGACACTTCAGGTCAGATCGGATCTCGCCCTGCCCATCCTGCACTTTCCGCTACATCCGCATCCACTTCGTGCTTCGAAATTCAACGTAAGGAGGCGAATATGAGGAACCTAGGTACGATCTTAGCAGTCGCAGTGTTGATCCCATTTGCATGGGTAAGGGCGGACACCGACCAGGGTCCGGTGCAAAAGGCGGCAAATACGACTAAAAAAGTCGCGCAAGATACGGGCCAGACGATTAAGCACGGCGCACAAGCAACTGGAAGCGCTATCTCCCATGGAGCGAGAGCGACCGAGCGAACAGTCGGCAAAGGTTTAGAAAAGGCCGGAACTAAGCTCCGGGGAGCAGGAGAAACCCCAACCCGGGTTCGACATAGGGCCACGCACTCGGCTACGGCGAAGAGATCACCGGCAGCTAAAGAGAGCCCGTCTACAGAAGCATCGCCAAAGCCAAGCCCTGAAGTAAACCCGGCTACCCAACCTTCTCCGACACCCGAAGTGAATTCGGCTGCCACGCCTGCAACCACCCCTAGCCCGGCCACAAAGCCGTAGGAATCCGCGGGAAGAATGACGGCGCCCGGCAATGATAACGCCCCGGCGCCGCTACGCAGTTTGAGATGGAGGAGAGCCGCTTTGGGTATGAGGACTTGCTGAGGGGAACTGAGCGACTGCGGTCTTTGAAAGAGACCGCTTAATTACCGGCCGGCTCCCGGGAATTGCCCGTCGGTTTTGATCAATCGAAAGACGATTCGCGGAAGCCGCCTGTTAAGATCGCTGTCTATATTGATAACCACTTCCTCCCGGTTGAAATTTGCTGCGCTCCTGGCTATCCAGACGGAATGCCGAAGCTAGACAGCGAGGATCGCCAGGAAAAAAACGGGTCTCGGCGCAAGGTTGTTCTAATTTACCTCGTCGTGCTTGGCTGCAGTACAACCTTCTTTTTTCTAGGCGGATTTCTAGTGCGAGATCCAAACGCACCGTTTTACCTGCGAGCGACGATT
>JAFAVN010000084.1 GCA_019242435.1 Verrucomicrobiota bacterium
AAGGAATTTGTATCACTCCCTGGCTGCACCACTCCACCACTCCTACTTGTTGAGGGGTTGCCTACGTGTGTACGGCGAACTCCGGCGCGATCGTCAGTTTTTGCTTGGCTTTGGCCGGTCTCACCAGGCTGGCAAACCACCAGAGCAAAACTGACTGCTTAGCCAGAATAAAAATCGGAACCAGCCAGTCCTCCAAAGCCTGGAACAAAGGATATGAACTCTCGGATATGAAGAGATTCACCAGACCGATGGGGATGCCCATGAATAGCGCTAGAGGTACAATCGGCCGGCTTTCGAAATGGCGTAGCGTGGCCAAGGCAAAAAAACCGCTGGCAGGTAGCACAAAAAAAGCCCCGACAAACCCAAGGAGAGTATCTAAGGTTTGAAACCCAAGCTCGAACGGTTCATCTACCGGAAGCCCAGGAGATGCATTCGGGATAAACTCCATTTTGATCAGGATCGCAAAACTTAGCGTTCCCAGACCGATCAACAGCGAGAGGAATCCAGCAATAGCGAACGACCGATTTTCGGTAGCCAGCATTCGAGCGAGGACAGCGTAAACGGAAAGCTCGAAGGCATTGTGGGCGAGCATTAGCCAGCAGCCGAGGCGATATGGAAATGAAGAGGCCAGTGGAACCGCAGCGTTGCCGGGGGCCACTCCGGCCATTCTGAACGCGGTCAATGAACCGATCATCAACAGGATTTCCAACGACACCAGCAAACAGGCGGAGCGGAGGAGCCAGTCTCTTTTTTGCATGGTGACGCGCAGGTTTATTATACGTGACAGGCGGTTGGCGGCACTCGATCTATTGAGCTGATTTTGCCTAATACCATTGGGACCTATTGAAATTATTGCAGCCTTGATGGTTAGATAACAGGGAAAGCCTTGCGCCGGAGAACGATGCAGCACCCGGGCGAGCTAGGCAGCTAACCGCTGGCACGCCGGTATAATTGAAAGTAGTAGCACGCGTTGGAGGGATCGCGCACTAATTACCTCATGATTACAATCGCGGATCGCGCTGCCGGGGCCGTTATAGGCGCTCTGATCGGAGACGCACTCGCTCTCGGTCCACATTGGTATTACGATCTGGAAGAGCTTCGCCAGGCCTATGGAGATTGGATTAGCGATTATACGAACCCTAAGCCCGGACGATACCATTCGGGAATGCACGCCGGAGAACTGGATCAAACGGGACTCCTGATCGTGATGCTCCTTCGTTCGGTCGTCGAAAATGGAACTTATGTTGAGGAAGATTTCACCCGGCGGGTCGACGAAGAATTGTTTCCGCACCTCGACGGAACCCCAATGCAGGGTCCCGGTGGGTACACGAGTCAATCTCTCCGCGACGCATACCGCCGCCGGGTTCAGCAAAAGAAGAACTGGAAGGAAATTGGTGGTCACGCTGATACTACCGAAGCGGCAGAACGAGCGATAGTTCTGGCTGCGCGATACGCTCGCGACCCGGCCGCCGCGGCCCGCTTGGTTTCAGAACACTGCGCACTGACTCAGAGCGATGAAGCAGTTGTCGCGATGTCGACGGCTTACAACTGCGTTTTGGCAGCATTGATCCGTGGCGAACCGCTGGACGACAATCTCTCCGATAAACTGATGAACCTGGTCAAAGAGGGTACCCTGCCGTTCCATGCCGTCACCGCTAACCGCTTAAAGCATCCTAAGCCAGGGGATCCGGATCCGCCGCGTGCTGGAAAATTTTCGTCGCCGGACGCTCTTTTGACCCCTTCTTTTATCGCTGAAGCAGCTCGAGATTCAGGGATCCGGATCGAGCCTGCCTGGAAAGTCTCAATCGTGTACGGGATGCCATGTGCTATTTATCATCAGTTGCCGGCTGCTTACTATTTGGCTGCTCGGTTCTCCAACGATTTTGAAAGCGCTGTTCTGCACGCCATTAACGGTGGCGGCCAGAACATGGCTCGGGCATGTCTTACCGGCGCATTGGCAGGCGCACAGGTCGGACTGGCAGCTATCCCCGAAAGGTTCATCCAAGGGCTCGAGGGACATGATGAACTCATCTCGTTGTCTAAGAGGTTGGGCGAGTTGGCGGAACGATGACGCGAAGCGGACGACGATGCCCGTCAGGATGGGGGCAGATTTTCGGTAGCCGGGCGCGTAATAAGTAATCAGTAATCTAACAGTAACCCGCCACGCGGCACTGATTACTGATTACTGTTACTAGTCGCTCGATTTTCCGTGGCGCCTCCCGCCGACCTAGTGTAAAGACCCGCCGAGCCCCTGTTGACCGATCTCCAATACCCATCACTTTCCCTAACCCTCCCCCATGCTTGCCAAACCACGCATTCACCGGCTCTTCGCCGCTGACGGCAAATGTTTCGATGTTGCGATCGATCATGGCTTCTTTAATGAATTCGGTTTTTTGGCCGGGATCGAAAATATGCGCAGCGCGATCCAGACGGTTCTCACTGCCGGTCCCGACGCAGTCCAGCTCACCGTCGGCCAGGCCCGCCTTTTGCAATCCATCCCCGGCAAACAGAAACCTGCCCTCGTTCTGCGAACGGATGTAGCCAACGTATACGGCAAGACACTGCCATCATATCTTTTCAGCAAGATCATCGATGAACCGGTGAAACAGGCACTTCGCCTGGACGCAGCTTGTCTTTGTGTGAATCTGTTCCTGCTGCCCGGTCAGCCGGAGGTACACTCCGATTGTATTGAGAACATCTGCGTACTGAAACCGGTGGCAGACGAGTACGGGATGCCGCTTATGATCGAACCATTGGTCATGCAGGAAAATCAGAAGGGCGGCGGTTATTTGGTGGACGGCAACATCGAAAAAATAATGGGCCTGGTACGCCAGGCTGTTGAACTCGGGGCCGACATCATCAAAGCGGATCCGTGCAGCGATATCACGGAGTATCATCGGGTGGTTGAGGTGGCTGGAGATGTTCCCATTCTGGTGCGCGGCGGCGGCAAGGCATCAGATACAGAGATCGTCGAGCGCACAGTAGAATTGATGCGGCAGGGCGCCAGAGGCATTGTGTACGGACGCAACGTAATCCAGCATGAAACACCGGCGGCGATGACGCGTGCATTAATGAGCATTGTGCACGAATCCGCCGATGCCAAGACCGCCCTAAATATCCTGGCGCAAGGCTGAACCGATGAGTACCGAGATTCGTTTCGGCGTGATTGGACTTGGCTTGATGGGCCGGGAGTTTGCCAGTGCCGCGGCTCGTTGGATTCATCTTACCGACCTGGATGTTCGCCCGGTCCTGATAGGCGCATGCGACACCAGTGAAAAGGCATTTGAGTGGTTTCGAACCAACGTGACCAGCTTGCGGATTCTTACCACGAACTATCAAGAACTATTGGCAAGAGATGATATCGACGCGATTTACTGCGCTATTCCCCATCATCTGCACGCCCAGGTATATTGCGATATTATCCGCGCCGGCAAACATCTACTCGGCGAAAAACCATTTGGCATTGATCTCGCCGCCAACGAAAAAATTACCGATGCGATTCGGCAAAACCCTAAAGTGCTGGTTCGTTGTTCGTCAGAGCTTCCCTTTTATCCCGGCGGTATCGCCATCATTCGATCGCTGTTAGAGGAAGATTTTGGGGACATCGTCGAAGTAGAAAGCGGCTTACTTCATTCCTCCGATTTAAACCCGGATAAACCAATCAACTGGAAACGGATAATCGAATTTAATGGGGAATACGGCTGTATGGGTGACCTGGGGATGCATGCCTTGCACGTGCCCTTACGGTTCGGCTGGTTCCCCAGCAGAGTGCGTGCGCAGCTCACCAAAATTGTCAAAGAACGGCCCGACGGAAAGGGTGGTAAAGTGCCATGTAAAACCTGGGATAACGCTACCATTTTCGGTGAGGTTGATCTGCCTGGCAGCCATTCTTTTCCGATCACTTTTCATACCAAGCGAATCGCGCCCGGTGAAACGAACACCTGGTTTTTAAAAGTAATCGGGACAAAGCGATCAATGGCATTTTCCACGAAGTACCCCCGTACCCTTCAAGTGATGGAATATAAATCGGGCGGCGTTCAAGCCTGGCAACAAATCGATCTGGGTTATCAAAGCGCATATGCGACAATTACGGGCGGAATTTTTGAGTTTGGTTTCACCGACAGCATTCTCCAGATGTGGGCTGCGTATTGCGACGAACTGGCCCATGGCCGGCACGATATGCAGCAACCGTTTTATTGCGCCACCCCCGAGGAGGCACACCAGACCCATCTTGTCTTTACCGAAGCCCTTCGCTCGCACGCAACCGCCTGGAAGGGGTAGAATGCGGTACTACCGGGTACTGGATTGGATCCGCCGCGGGTAAGCGAGCCTGGACCCTGGCCATGATCAATCCCCTCTGGTAATTGCCTTTCTGATGACAGCCAAGGGCGCGCTGTCGTCAAAAACGATCCGGCCGTTCTGTTGCTGGACGCCTAGCTTTTTCCAAAGGCCATTTAAATCCACGGTCACCGGGGTTGCTTTCATCTGTTCGTACAAGTCATGCAGAACGGTTACGCCGGTCGCCCGGTCGCCGATCGCGATAGCCCGTTCCAGCGGCCATTCTGATTCGATGTTACCTTGAGCTAACACGGCGCGTAAGGCGTCTTCCAGTCCCTTGTGGTTATGGGTTTGCTCGCGAATCTGCACGTCTGCCAATAGACAAAAAATCGCGCCTCCCCAATAGGTCCTGCCCCAAGTGGGAGTAAAATCTAAGCCACGATCGCCTTCAGCAGGTTCTCCTTGCGGCATGTCCCGCACCATATCGCCCCACACCTTCTCAGGCGTGAGTTCACCAATCCGCGCCCGAGCAACCGGTTCTATATACACGGCTTGTCCTTCCTCAATCCAATGGTGTCGCTCTTCTTGGGAGGGAAAGGCTAAATGGACCATTTCGTGGGTTGTGATCCAGTCCTCGGCAAAATCAGCCGGCGTGCTCTGCCGGCCAACGCTGAAGCGGATTTGTGCTCCGTTCCAGCCGGAGGCATGGCCGCCGTTGATCCCTCTTCCAAAGTGAGGTGTAACGGTGATTGTTACTTTTTCCACCGGAAACCGGCCGTAGTAATTCACAATCCCTCGGGCCGACAGATTGATCCGGTTCAATACCAGCTCGCGCAACGTATTCGACACGGGTGATTGAAATGCTACATCGATCTCAGAGCCGCTGATTTGCAGTTTGGCGCTCTGGTCGGGGGTTTGAGCAGCAGCGCTAAAAAGGGCGAAGCTGATAGAGGCACCGACCAGAATCGGAAATCGCAGGTGATAGAGGCACTTGCTACCGGTGACCGGTGACTGGTGATTCGAGATTGGCGGGTATATCTGGGCGGTCATCGCGCTAACCTAAAGCTTTCGATTAACCAGATGACGCACCCGCCGGACGGATTATTCCGGAAGCAATCAGAAAACTTCAGCCACCGCTTTTCACAAGCCGGCCTATCAGCCATCAGTTCCCACCCCAATCTTCCCATCCAGACCTCCATCCTTCCGCTCACGTTTGGGTTTCAATTCACAACATTGACCGGCGGTTTTCCCGCCAGAAAATCGGCAACCTGCCGCACCGCACTAGTCCTCAGCTGCTGGCTGGATTCTTCAGAATACCAGGCCACATGAGGCGTCAAGATCACATTGGGTAAATCGAGATACCCGGAAGGCACATCCGGTTCGTGCTCAAACACATCTAACCCCGCTCCTGACAATTTCTGTTCTCGGAGGCCCGTTATTAACGCGGCGCTATCGATCAGGCCGCCGCGACTCACGTTCACCAAGATCGGTTGCCGTTTCATCTGGCCGATGGTTTCCGCGTTGATAAGATGATGGGTTTGTTCGCTCAACGGCAAATGAAGACTGATCAGGTCCGCCGTTTCTAGCAACGTCGGAAGGTCGGAAGGAGCGGCGTCTCTCTGTTGTATCTGCTCGTTGCTCAGACCGGGATCATACGCCACCACGTCTCGCACGAATGGCTTTACCCGGGCAGCAAAATGGGCTCCGATCCGGCCGATCCCGATCACGCCCGCTCGTTGATGACTCAAACGACGAATCGGCCACTCGACTTCATATCCCCATTTTTTTTGACGCACCTTCCGGTCATAGGACAGGAGCCGCCTATGGACCGCTAACAGCAGAGTGAGAGCATGGTTGGCCACTTCTTCTACTCCGTAGTCGGGAACGTTGCAAACAACAATGCCACGCTCGCGGCAAGCCGCGCCGTCCACGATGTCGTAACCGACACCTAGGCGAACGACGATCTTGCATCGCTTCAAATAACTGACAGTCTGCCGGGCAATGGGGGTTGTATCAGTCAAAATCGCGTCCACCTGGTCGGCCACGGCCGCCAAGTCTTGGTCCCCACTACCCCTAAATCGGACCAGCTCGATTCCGGTTCCCTTCAGGACGTTTTCCTCCAACTCGAGATTCGGATATGTAGGATTGAGGTAGAAAAGCTTCATCGCAGTTTAAAAATGGTCTGATACAGTTCTGGTAGGAGTCGCTTTTTACTTCTTTTTACTTATGTCCCTGCGCGAGTACGCACGAAAGCGGAATTTCAAGCAAACTTCTGAGCCAACGGCGCGGACGCGGACGCGAAAATCGCCAAAACCCCGTTTTGTAATTCAGAAGCACGCCGCCACCCGGCTCCATTACGATTTTCGCCTGGAAATCGATGGCACGCTTAAATCATGGGCCGTCCCAAAAGGAATTCCATTGGTTAAAGGCGAAAAACGGCTGGCTGTTCAGGTTGAAGATCATCCGTTGGCCTACGGTGATTTTGAAGGTTCCATCCCAAAGGGGCAGTACGGCGGCGGTACAGTAATGATCTGGGATTACGGTGCATACGAATTCTCGGACCGATATCCACGCAAAACGCTCGAATCCGGTCAACTCCACTTCATTCTGCATGGCAAAAAGCTGGAAGGGGAATGGGGATTGGTGCGGATGAAATCTGAAGAGAACCAATGGCTGCTGATAAAGCATGGCGCGGATGCGCCCCCTATTTCCAAGGCCGAGGACGATACCTCTGCTCTCTCGAACCGGAGCATGGCCGAGATCGCGAAAACCGGGGTGACCTGGGAATCCCGGCCGGCTGCTCGAAAAATCCGCCGGAAAGCACCCGTAGCGGTTCCACTGCCTAAGTTTGTTGAGCCGATGTACGCCAAGCTGGTGTCGCAACCTCGACCCGGCGCCTGGACCTATGAAATTAAGTTTGATGGTTACCGGGCGATCGCTCTAAAGGGCGGAAGGCAGGTACGCTTACTATCGCGCAACGAAAAAGACTACGGCGAGAAATTCTCGGCAATTAATGACGCTGTCTCCGGCCTTGACTGCGAGGACGCTATTCTCGATGGCGAAGTAGTTGCCTTGGATAATGAAGGGCGCCCCTCGTTTCAATTATTGCAGGCCCTCGAAAAAGGAGAACAGAGGCCCCCTCTTTATTACTACATTTTTGATCTGTTACGTTTAAATGGCTCAGACCTCTGTTCGAAGCCCTTGGAAGAAAGACGGGACCGGCTTCAGAGTCTGCTGCAGGATGCGACGGAAGACCTGCGTTTTTCGGTGACGCTTGACGCTGAAATTAATGAGCTACTGAAAAAAGCCGGCTCATTTGGGTTAGAAGGTTTGGTTGGGAAACAGCTGGGTTCCCGGTACGAAAGCGGACGCAGATCCGGCGCCTGGATCAAACTCAAGCTGGCACAAAACCAGGAGTTCGTAATCGGCGGATATACCCCCCCTGCGGGCGGGCGCAAGTATTTCGGCGCATTGATCGTTGGCTATCATTCAGGAGACGCGTTTCTTTTTGCCGCCAAGGTTGGCAGCGGATTTTCCGACGAAATCCTGAGAAGCTTGTACGAGCAGTTCCAATCAATCCGCCTCGATCGCTGCCCTTTTGCTAATCTTCCGGAAAGGCACAACGGGCGATGGGGGCAGGCAATCACTCCGTCGGAAATGCGCCGCTGCCACTGGGTCGAACCGAACCTTGTCTGCCAGGTCCGCTTTAGCGAGTGGACCCAGGACGGTAAGCTCCGGCAGCCGGTTTTCCAGGGATTGCGTCATGACAAAGCCGCACCAGAGGTCGTGCGCGAATCAGCGGGATGAGAAGCGGATGGCAAAAAAGACCGCAGTCGACGTAGACGGGCGCCGCTTGTCGCTCACTAACTTGGATAAAGTCCTTTACCCGAAGGCGGGTTTTACCAAGGCCGATGTCATTCACTACTACGTTCAGATTGCGCCCTGCTTACTACCGCACCTGCAGGATCGGCCAATCACCATGAAAAGGTACCCGGACGGAGTTGATGGATCCTTCTTTTACGAAAAGGAGTGTCCTTCTCACCGGCCGAAATGGATCGAGACAACCAAAATCGCAAAAGGCTCCGGCGATTCCATCAATTACTGCATGTTTAATGATCTGCCGGCCCTGGTGTGGGCGGCAAATCTCGCCGACCTCGAACTACACACCTTTCTGCATCGGGCACCGGGAGATGATCTGCCGACGATGATGGCTTTTGATCTGGATCCGGGTCCGCCGGCCGACATTGTACTTTGCTGTTTGGTGGCTCTGGAACTGAAGAAAGTGTTCGATCGACTGGACATGCAATGTTTCGCCAAGACTTCCGGATCGAAAGGGCTGCAGGTTTATGTTCCCCTGAATACTCCGGCAACTTACGATGAAACCAAGACTTTCGCCCGCGCTCTGGCCCAGGGCCTCGAGGAACAGCATCCTGAGATGATCGTGTCGAACATGAAAAAGAGCACGCGCCAGGGTAAGGTCTTGATCGATTGGAGCCAAAATGACGAACATAAGACGACCATTTCTGTGTACTCGTTGCGCGCTCGAGAGCAACCCACGGTATCTACCCCGGTATTTTGGGAAGAGGTCGCCCAAGCGGCACGCAATCAACAAGTCTTGAGTTTCACTTCTGACGAAGCGATCGCTCGTGTCGAGAAACATGGCGATATTTTCGCACCGGTCCTCTCGCTCAAACAGAAATTGCCGGCCGTCGGTTAGCATCAAGATAAACTGTAAGACGACGGATCCCCATCGCGTCGCCCCTCCAAAGCGATTACCCTGCGGAGCTCGCCCGTTGAAAAACGGCTCCGGAGGAGCCGGCTCGAGTTGGAGCGGCGGCGTTCCCTCTCCTCTTCGCCCTTTACCTTTGACTTCGGCGCGCCCAAGATGATCCGAAATATGAGAATTGAGGTTTTTACCCTGAAAAACACCAAAGACGCTGAGGTCCAGATCACAAACTTCGGAGCGCGCGTGATCTCGATCAAAGTTCCAGACCGGGATGGCCGGGTCGGAGACGTGGTGCTTGGCTTCGATTTCTTAGCCGGTTACGAAAATCCAAATCCGTATCTCGGAGCGGTGGTCGGCCGGTATGCGAACCGGATCGCCCGGGGGAGATTCACACTGCATGGCACGACTTACGAGCTTGCCACTAACGACCGTGGTAACCATCTGCACGGTGGCATAAAAGGATTCGATAAGGTCGTTTGGACTCCCCGTCTTTTTGATTCAGCGCAAGGGCAGGCCTTGGAATTGTCCTATCGCAGCCATGACGGTGAGGAAGGTTATCCCGGCAACCTGGACGTTAAAGCAATTTATTCACTAACTGAAGAAAATGGCCTTCACCTCGAATTCCAGGCCGTAACTGATAGGCCTACGATACTAAATCTGGCAAACCACTCCTATTTCAACCTATCCGGTAACGGTTCCACTACAATTCTGGATCATGTGCTTATGATCGATGCCGACCGGTTCACCCCCACTGACTCTAACTCAATCCCTACCGGCGAGCTTGCTTCCGTAGAAAATACCCCCTTCGATTTTCGCAAGCCAACCGCAGTCGGTGCCCGGATTCAAGAATACAATGAGCAATTGCGCTATGGCCTTGGTTACGACCACAATTGGGTCCTTAATCGGAAAGACCAGACGGGGCTTGCTCTGGTTGCAACCGTTTGTCATCCAGGCTCCGGCAGGCTTTTGGAGGTTTTAACCACCCAGCCGGGATTGCAATTCTACTCCGGCAATCAACTAGACGGAACGGTTCTCGGTAAAAATGATGTTCATTACCGGATTCATTCAGGTTTTTGCCTGGAAACTCAGCACTTTCCGGACTCGCCAAATCAACCTTCCTTCCCCTCAACGACTCTGAATCCCGGACAGGAATATCATCACACCACCGTTTACCGTTTTTCGGTTACGGAATCGTAACCATTTTGATCAGATGCTGAACTAGTGCACGCGTTACCTGGTGCGTTGTTAGCGGGACCAAAAAATAACTGCGAATGTCAATTCGCGTCGATTCACGGTTTCTTTCGGCTTTATGGACTATAATGCTGGCGGTTTATTTTCTCGGCTGCTCACCTCGCTAATGGGGTTAGGATTGCTGCTGGCCTTAGGGCTTCCGGATCCGATGTTCGCCCGCAATGTTATTATTTTCGTGGCGGATGGACTTCGCCACGGGTCCGTCAATCTGACGGACGCACCTACGATGTACCGGCTCCGGGAAGCAGGTACTTCTTTCACGAACAGCCACGCCCTGTTTCCAACGTTCACTACGCCGAATGCGTCTGCCATTGCCACCGGACATTACTTGGGCGATACGGGTGATTTCAGTAACACGTTATACCCCGGATTTGTAATCCCGCCGATTACGGGCGTCCAAGTGCCCTTTACATCGACTCCTTTCATCGAGAACGACGCCGTAATCGGCTGTATTGACGACCATTTTAATGGCAACTATCTCGATGAGATCACCCTGTTGCACTACGCCCGCGAGCACGGCTTTCTCACCGCAGCAATCGGAAAGCTTGGGCCAACCTTGATTCAAGATGCAACCGCAGGCGAACCGCAAAATGGAACTGTGCCAGTCCCAGCCACAGTTGTGATTGATGATAGTACCGGGAAACCCGGTGGAATTCCGTTAAGCCCCGCAGTCATTGGAGCGCTGAAAAAGGCCGGGCTGATGCCCATCGCACCTGATCGCTCGAACAACCAACCGAAGACCCGACAGGATAACGGTTACTTCGGTAATGTTGATGATCCCGGCACAGTGGCGCCAAATTTCGTCCAGCAGCAATATCTGGTGGATTGCCTAACCGACGCGGTTCTTCCTTTTTTTGCCCAAAGCAAACAGCCGTTTGTGGTGGTGTTCTGGTCCCGTGACCCAGACGGCAGCCAGCACTTTCAAGGAGACAGCCTGAATCGCCTTGAGCCTGGGATCAATGGCCCTACTTCTCTGAATGCGGTTCGCAATGCAGACAACAATCTCCGACAGATACTGGAGTATCTAAAAGAGACTAATCTGGCCGACGATACCGATATTTTCGTAACGTCTGATCATGGTTTTTCGACCATCAGTAAGCATGAACTGGACGCCTCCGGCCAGAGGGCAACCAGGAGTTTCTCCTCCACGCGCACCTACCGCGACAGTGTCGGTAAGGCTGAGGTCAAACCGGGCTGGATCCCGCCCGGCTTTGTAGCCATCGATCTAGCTCACTATCTGGCACTCCCTTTGTTTGATCCTGACAAGATCACGGCACGCGACGGAAAACAGGCGTACAGATTAGTGGTAACCGAATCCGAAACGCCGGGTGAAGGGCAGGAGGCTCGGCCCTATGCCGGTGACGCTCTGATTGGCGGCACCGGCAGCATTAACGACCCCACTGATGCCAAGGTGTTAGTAGCCGCTAATGGCGGCTCTGACCTCGTTTACGTTCGTGATCACGATCCCGAATTACTGAAACGGATTGTGGATTTCCTGACTAAGCAAGACTATGTGAGCGGCTTGTTTGTTCACTCACGCTATGGGGATGTGCCTGGAGCGCTGACGTTGGCCGACATTAATCTGGAAGGCGACACTCCGCTTCCGACTCCGGATTTGGTGATCAATTTTCGCAGCTTCTCACTGGATCCAGAAAATCCGTCGATGAGCGCGGTCACTATATGCGATACCATCCTTCAGGAAGGACAAGGAATGCACGGCAGCTTCAATCGAGCCGACACGTTCAATAACATGATCGCTTATGGGCCGGATTTTAAGAAGGGTTTCGAGGATAAAGCTCCAGCAGGGAATACAGATGTCCCTCTGACCGTGGCTTCAATCCTGAAGATGGAGATACCGCACAAAGGCAATCTATTGGGCCGGATCTTAGTTGAAGCGTTAGCCGGTGGCCCCGAAACGGTCGAATGGAGCGGCGCAACCAAGCGGTCCCGGCCGGCCGACAACGGCAAGCAAACCGTTCTGGTTTTCCAGCGCATGGGGGACACCCTCTACTTCGATGCCGCCGGTTTTCCAGGAGAGACCGTCGGCCTGGGACCAGTGATCAATAAACAGTAATCAGTGGCCGATACTCACCGGTCGAACGTTGCCGCTCCAAAATCGCGGCAGCGATCGCAGTCGTGGCTTACTGATTACTTTAGCGATTACTGATTACTTTTAATAATCAGTGTCCTTCCCCGCCTTGATTGCGGTTGAGAGAGCGGTCGCTAGCTTTGGGTCGAGCTGTTTCAGAGTCGCCAGGTCCTTTTCAGCATCCGCCTTGCGGCCCAACTCCACGAAGAGGACACCTCGATATTCATAGGCTTGAGCAAGTTTCGGATTCAGGCGGATCGCTTCGTTGTAATGCTGTAATGAGCTGGAGAAGTTTTCCGGGCTTTGTTTGCGGAGGCAGAATGCCAGGTTGTTATGAGCTTCTGCCATATTCGGGTTCTGCTTTAACGCTGCCTCAAATTTCACCTGGGCGGCCGCGTACTTTTTGGCCTTCATCAGCTTCACTCCTTCGTTGTACGGTGTTGCGGCCTCCTGGACCTTTGCCGGTCCTTGCGGCGCGCTAATTGGGCCAGTACCCGCGGCAAAAACAGTCGGTGCTCCGACTGCCAAAAAAAGGAACAACAACATAGCGAGGGAACGCTTCATACCGGGAATGGAAGCACGCCAGGCTGCGGATGCAAGCACCGGAGACTGGAAGAATGGAAGAATGAGAGAATAGAGACCGGCCACCGACTTCCCAT
>JAFAVN010000116.1 GCA_019242435.1 Verrucomicrobiota bacterium
TTCAGTTGATTGAATGCGAAACGTTAAAGGCGCCGCAGCTGTTCGTATTGAAGAAATGTTTCCGAGATCATCGTATCGATCATCTCGCCCCAAACACAGGACCATTTTGTTATCCCAAGGACATCGCCAAACATAAACTGGCGACAAGAAAAAATACTTCGCTGGATATGAGCAGCCCGGCCGATCGACGCTTACTCCTGATCGCGTGCTTTCGGTGTACTTCGATAACGCTCTCGCGTTCGGCCAGGCCCGGGTAAGATTTCAGCTCCCAGAAACTTGACCACTCTTGGGTTGTTCGCCTGACGTAGAGACCAGCGAATACGGCAGTAAAGACCCCAAGGCAATAAAGAATTATCGTCAGAAGCACCAGCAGCTTACCCGGGCCAGAGGGATTATGGGCACCGTAGTACGCCAGCGCGGCGATGGCCGCACCTCCGTTAATTATTACGAGGCTCTGAACCAGCATCCGATTGGTCGCAACCGTTTGCCTCGCATCCTCATGGCTGCGCTCGCGCGCCAGGATTCGAAAAGGATCCTCGGGAATTTGATTATCCATTGGATGACCGGCTACGTCCGTAGACGGACTGCATCAAAACCGCAGATCTATCTGCTGTAGAGATCAGCTTACCTGACCACTATTGATTCTTTTTCTGGCTTGGTCGTGACTCCTCTGCTCGATCACCTGGAGTCTGCGTCAGTTTTGATAGCACTTTGCCCGTTTTGGCGTCGACCTGAACCGCCACGATCTTCTTTGTTATAGGCTTGATGACGTCAATCGACCAGATCAGTTGGCCGTTCTCTCGCGCAAGATTTGCGCTCTTTACCTTTCCACCAAGAACTTTTGCCAGTGCGGCTTTTTCAGCTTGTGCTTGCGTAATTTGAGCGTGTAAGCCTTTCGATGTTTGTGAGGCGTCGTTTGCTAAAGTCTTCGCCGGAAAATCGCACGTAGCAAAAGCAATCCCGGTGATAAACATAATTGCTAGTTTACGCCATGCGCTAATAACGAACGGTAAATGCCAAGATAGGGATCTATTCATGTTTTTCATCCAACCAGAGTATAGCCATCGCTGTCTCATACATTTCTGATAGCTGGCTGCGTTTGAAAAAGAGATTCTGAACACTTCTATTTCGCCTGACAGTCGCGCATCGGCCTTTTTCATCGGCTAGTTTCGGGCTAGTGCTTTCCGAAAAGTTAGATTCAGCCGGCATCGGCCGGTAAGTGGATGCTCACCATCTGCTAGCGTGTCGATCCCGTGAAAAGCCAGGCGGGACGGACCGCCCCAGACAACCACATCCCCATTTTCCAGCCGGAGCCGTCGAGGACGCTCAGTTCGCGTAAGACCTCCAAAGAGGAATTTCGCAGGTAACCCGAGCGAAACCGACACGATAGGAAAGTCATAGGATTTTTCGTCCCGGTCCTGGTGCAATGAAAGCTTAGCGCCGGGCTGGTAGCGATTAATCAGACAAGAGTCGGGCTGAAAGTCCAAAAAGCCTGCTCGCTCTGCCGCACTGCCGGCGAGTTGTTGAAAAAGCGACGGCATAGGCGGCCAGGCCGCGCCCCTTTCCGGGTCTACATTTGTGTAGCGGTACCCCCGCCGATCCGTGGTCCATCCGGCCAATCCACAATTCGTCATCGCGACAGACATTTGGTAGCCACCGGGCGTGACCATGTGACGAAATGGAGATACCTTCGCGATCTCGGTAATCATCTCTAGGATAGAACTTGCGTTTTCCACAGCGAACCTACGAAAAAGAAAGGCCCCATCTCCTAGCTTCTCCGTTTCAACTGCAGCCGTAGTCTCTGCGAAGAGGTCTCTCATACCCGTATGAGAACGCTTATTCGCCGTCATGGAAAATGATCCCCATGGTATATCGCTGCCCCGACCGGATACGGCTGACGCCGTGGCGCAGATTTACCCGGTAAGCACCGTGCGCGCCTTGCACCGGTCGATGATGCACGGCGAAGATCACACCATCACCTTGTTCAAGCTGTACCACTTCCGCCCGGGACTGCATCCGCGGCCTTTGTTCAGTCAGCACAAATTCGCCGCCGGTAAAATCCTGCCCGGGAATTGATAGGAGAAAGGCGACTTGTAACGGAAATACCAGGTCTCCATAAACGTCCTGGTGAAGGCAGTTGAAGTCACCTTCCTGATATTTTAGCAATAGCGGGGTGGGTCTTAACTGTCCCGCCCGATGGCATTGTTCCAGATATTCGGCGTGCGTATCGGGGTAGCGTATTCCGATCTTCATGGTTTGGTTCCAGCGATTGGCTAGTTCCGCCAGGCGAGGATAGAATGTGATCCTCAGTGTTTGAATTGTTTCAGGCAAAGGGTATGCCCAATATTTGTATTCGCCGCGACCGAAGCCGTGGCGCGCCATGATTATCCGGCTGCGGAACTGTTCCTCTCGATCGTAGCGGGACGATAATTCCCGGCATTCCTCGGTTTTGAGAACATCTTTGGCTAGGGCGCAGCCGTACCGATCGAGAGAAGTAACCATCTGCTGCCAGTCGAGCTTGGCGACTCGATCCACCAACTTCGATTCTCTCCCATCCGTGACGGTCACGCTCACTTCCTGACTCCTTCTCTTTTCAGCAGCGCTCGCTTTCGTTCGACTCCCCAACGGTAGCCGGATAGGGCACCATCGTTTCGCACGACACGATGGCACGGAACCGCAACCGCGAGATGATTTGAGGCGCAAGCCTGGGCAACCGCGCGAACGGATTTTGGAGCACCGATCCGGGTGGCGATGTCGGTGTAACTGACCGTTGAGCCTACCGGAATTTCGCGGAGCGCTTCCCAGACGCGGCACTGAAAAGCTGTTCCACGTACGTCCAAAGGCAGATTGAAGGTCTCGCCTGGCGCCTCA
>JAFAVN010000206.1 GCA_019242435.1 Verrucomicrobiota bacterium
GAATTCCTTGACCCCCCCGTAGTCGTTTGTTTGTGCTATCAGGCGATATCCGAATGGCATTTCGGCGAAATCATCTCTTGCCAATCAGCCATAACGGAAGCGATCTCGCTGGCAAAGGAGCTGAACGATATGGTCGGATTAGCCGCGGCCCTACATTTTGCCGCGTGTGTTGCCCACTACAGTCGGAGTGCTAGCGAAGTAGAACGCTTTGCATCGGATTTAATTGAACTGTCAACCCGTCGCAATTTTTCCTACTGGCTGGCTACGGGAACCATTTTCCGAGGTTGGGCGCGTAGCGTTTCCGGCGATACCGCTCAAGGCATTCCCTGGATTGAGGATGGAATAGAAGACTTCCGGGCCACCGGCGTGACGCTGGCCGTGCCCTATTGGCTAGCATTAAAGGCGGAAGCTTTGTACCTGGCGGATCGGGTCTCTGAAGCTCTTGAGGCGATCAGCGAGGCGGAAGCTATGCTGGAAAGAACGGGGGAACGTAATTGGCGCGCTGAACACCACCGGCTGCGCGGTCTGCTTCTTGCCGCGATTGGTGCCGACGAGAGCCAAATTGAGGCTTCGTTTTGCGCAGCTGTTAGAATCGCCCGAGAGCAGAAGTCGTTATCGCTAGAAAAACGCGCGGAAGCAAGTTACCGGGAATACCGCCTTCAAAAGGCGAGCAGGTCAGGAGGGCCTGGTATCCGACTACCTCTTTGTTGAAAAGAACGGACCACAGTTTCTGGTAACAGGCGCCAAAGATCGGTAAAAACTTGCTCGGGAAACCCTTGGGCGCGGGTCAACTGAATTTTCTTCTCAAGCGGGTTGCCGATCGCGTTCAAGCGATGCAGCTCTTCTCGGCTGATCCAACCTTTCAGAAACGACGGAAACACCGCGCTGACCACTGGATAATCAGTCCCGTGCAGGAGACGCGCCGGATCTTCACGAAGCCGCTCCAGGGAAACCAGATGGGTGATATGGGACAGCGGCGAAAGATCACCGTAAAAATTCGGGTAGCGGCTGCGCATTTCCAGAAAGGTTTGAAAATGGTCTCCGTCCCACGGCAGGGCACGCGTTCCGCAGTGAGCGGCGATCACGGTAACTCCGCACTCGAGCGGCAACCGCAGGCAGGCAGGAGTTTTCAGGTCGTTGCGAATGCTGCGAACGCAAAACTCACCGCCGGTATGTGCCAGGAGTGGTAGGCCCAACTTGGCCAGGCGTTCCCAGAAAGGTTTGTAACGACTCTCATTACAGTCGACGTTTTGCACGCAAGGCAACAGTTTAAGCAGAGCGGCTCCCTGGGCCGCGCAGCGCTCGAGCTCATCGAACGCATCCGGACGGCCGGGATGGATGGAAACGCCAGGCAAGAATTTCGGGTGCCTTCGGGCTATCGCGATAACCGCTTCGTTTGAAACGTAAAGGTCGGAAAGATCTTTTCGGGGGAAGCCGTAGGAATCGCGCACCCAATCGTAAGCCAGGAGGACCGCAGCCGAAAGCGATGAGTCCTCGAGCCAGCCCACCAGTCTATTCAGGTAGCGCTCGTCAAAATCCCGGCCTGCAAATCCGCCCCGAAGTCCAATGTCATGGGCCGCCGCCGCCAGGAACGGCCTCATCACCCAACGCCGGCGGGACCAACCGCTTAGACTGCCTTGCCCGTTTAAGGAAAGATGAACGTGCACATCGATCGGACCAAGCCCGAGCCCTGAGTTTGTGGAGTTCATGGCGTTTGCCCGGCGGTGGCAGAGCGTGCGCCTAGGAGCGGGTCCGTTTTGATCCGCGATCGCGAGGGCGTCTTTGAGCCGGTCGAGAGTCTTTGTGGTCTTCTCGACGATCTGTCAAAGGACTGTCTCTGCGTAGCGCATCGTCTTTGCGCAGTTCATGAACCAACGCGCAGGCGATATCGGTCGCGGAAAACCCTTGTGCCAGTAGACGATCAACAATTGGTGTTTCCGTCGGAAAGTTGCCGTTCTGCAACGCGGTTCTAATTCTTTCAAAAAAGAGATTCGTTCGTTTCTCTTCCACTTGTTCCAAAGAAGGCACTTGCCGGCGCGGAATTTTCGTTCGCGTGTAACGCTCAATGCCCTGGAGCTTGTAAATTTCTCGCCCTACGATCAGGGACATCGCGCGTCCGGGTCGCCCAGCCCTTCCGGTGCGCCCGATTCGATGCACATAATCTTCTTCGTCCCAAGGCAGGTCGTAATTGAAAACCACCTCCACATTTTCGACATCGATACCCCTGGCCGCTACGTCCGTCGCCACTAGAAATTCGATGGCGGAAGAGCGAAATCGAGACATCACTTTCTCTCGCTGGGTTTGGCTCATCCCGCCGTGGATTCGATCGGCGGAATATCCTCGGGCGACCAACTCCTCCGCCAATTCATCAACCATCCGTTTGGTGTTACAGAATATCATCCCGAGCTTCAGATCATACAGATCGATCAATCGAGTCAAAGCTTCGGTCTTAGATCGCCCGCGAATCTCGTAATAAGCCTGCTCGACGCTCGGCACGGTCAGAATTTTGTGTTCGATCTTGACGACGCGAGGATGAGCGCTCTGTTTGTGGATCAGCTCCATGATAGGCGCTGACATCGTTGCCGAGAAGCAGATGAATTGCCTTCCTTTCGGAATCGATCGGAGCACTTCTTCGATATCATCGCGAAACCCCATATCGAGCATCTCATCCGATTCATCGAGAACCACCATCTGCACATTGGTCAGCGCCAGGGTGCCGCGAGACAGGTGGTCGAGAATTCTGCCTGGAGTGCCCACCACGATCTGAGCGCCTTGCTTGAGGGCGCGAATCTGCCGGTCATACGATTGTCCTCCATAGATAGGCACTGAATGCACCCCGCGTTTGAAGACAGAAAGTTTGTACACTTCTTCTGCCACCTGTACAGCGAGCTCACGAGTGGGACAAAGGATCAGTACTTGGACCTTACGAATCTGTGGGTCGATTTTTTCGACTGCCGGAATCGCGAAAGCGGCGGTTTTACCCGAGCCCGTCTGTGATTGGCCGATGACATCGTGGCCCGCCAGAATGAGGGGAATCGCTTCGCCCTGGATCGGTGCAGCCTTTTCGTAGCCAAGGCGATCGATCGCTTTGAGCAAGACATCGGACAATCCGAGCTCGGAAAATAGTTTTTGGGTCATTGCTCAGGTTCCTCTCGAGTCGCAGTTCATAATTCGCCGTGTCCGGCCGATTATCGCACAGTAAATACTGCAAATGAATGCTGCATAAGTGACCGGGCAGGTATCGCGCCGCCAGTAAGGTCAACTAGCGGCGAAGCCGGGATTCACTGTAGCCTAGGGCTGAGCGCTGGGAACGCAATTAATTGAGCGCCTAAGGCTGAAGGCGCGAGACCCAATTGCCGCAATTTTGCGGTTTTGTGAGGTTAATCCTCCGAACGGTTGAATCAGCGCTTTCAGCGCTGGCTTTCTATTTTGGCCATTCCCGGGGCCGAAAACCACCTTCAACGGCTAGCTCAGCCCAGACTGACGGCTCCAGCTCGGTTTACGGGCTTGGAATTACTAAGCAACCCGTTTCTGCGACCGCTCAGCACCCGCTCCAGGAGACGGACTTCCAGCGAGGACCCGAAAATAGATCACGCCGGCGCGACGAGCCAACCACGATTTGATTTATTTAAGTAGCTTTAATAAGTTACTTAATTATATTGAACTATGGAAAAAGATAACCAGTGGGGCCCGGTTACTCGGTCGCGACGGCGTCGGGAGTCGGCGGATGAAAGGAGGCGAAGATGAAAACCTCCTCCGGATCATCTCGGAAGGCGAAAGCCGGAAAAAGGGCATCGGCCGATTATGATTTGGCGTTAACCATCTCGCTGCCCGCACTACTTGACGACCAGCAATCGGACCGGCGATTTCGACAGCTCGTTCAAGATCTGCTGACTTTGGCGCGGCGACTCGAAACCGCGCGCGATTATTTTGGTCATCAAATCAATGTCACCGGCCCACAGTACCACCTTTTGATGACCGTGGCTCAACTCCAGGGCGCAACCGGCATCAGCATCGGAGCGGTAGCCCAGGCAATGCATGTTTCCAGCTCGTTCGTTACCGCCGAGACCGGCAAACTGTCGGATGTTGGTTTACTCAGAAAGCTGCCCAATCCGTCAGACCGGCGCAGTGCGCTCCTCAAGCTGGCCCCTCTTGGGCGCAAAAAGATCGATGGACTGCTCGGCGAAATTCGAGCGGTGAACGATTTGTTCTTCGGGCCCCTTACTACCCGGTCGTTTGCCGCACTCTGCGCCAGTGGGCAGGCGCTCGTCCGGGGCTCGCGAGAGGCGATGCAGTATATCGCCCGAAAACTGGACGAGACGCTGGAGCACTGATCATGGGAAAAACGTTTTTGATGATTCACGGCTCCTGGCACGGAGGATGGGCCTGGCAAGAGGTTGTACGTCACCTATTGAGCAAAGGACACATTGCAGAGGCACCGACTCTCCCCGGTCACGGTCCGAGGGCCACGCGCGCGGGGATTACTCACCGGGACTGCGTGCACGCAGTCGTGGGTTACATTCAACGGCGCAGACTGGATAGCATCGTTTTGGTAGGGCACAGTTTTGGCGGATCCGTAATCCAGAAAGTGGCGGAAGAACTCCCCAACCGGATCGAGCGAATGGTCTTCTTGAATGCGCTCATCGTTGAGCACGGCCACTGCGTCTTCGACGAGTTGCCGGCGGATTACGTAGCTCTGTTCAACCAGCTGGCGGTTGCCAGCTCCCATAACAC
>JAFAVN010000247.1 GCA_019242435.1 Verrucomicrobiota bacterium
CCTGAGATGTATTTGATGTTTGGCTCATAGTTTCTATCCTTCAGATTAGGACCAACAGGCTGGCTCACATCCGGGACAGTTTCGAATGCTTTTTCGGTGATGAATGCTTGCTCAACACCGTTTGGAAATCCGGGGGTTCGGATTGTGGTTTCACTGGAAAGCAAGGTCGCGGTCTCGTAACGCAGTTGCACCAGAGCATTGGCCAACGCTAAGCGAAAGTCGACCAATTCGGTTTCTGCCGTTGTTAACTGTTCTTCCGACTGGATGGTTTCGAACATCGTGGTAGCACCGCGCCGGAATTTTTCACGCATATCAGCGAACGATTTGCGAAAGGCGTTCACCGCTTTCACCTGACTGCTGACATCGTTTGCTAACTCGTCGAGTGTATCCATACTTGCGGTCACATTAGCCGCAATTGTACTGGAGAGATCCTCCATGTTGATGATAGCGGAGTTTAAGTCCGACTGTGCCATCATGACTCCTCCCTCGCCGATATTGTTGGCGAACGGCCAGCCCAGCTGGGCCGAAATTGAAGCGTCCAACCCTGTTCTAGTGCCTCTCTGGAATTTCCCATTGCTAAGCTGAAGCTTCTGGTTGTTGATATCCGTGCCTAGTCCCGCCGTTAGCTCAGGTGCAATCGTCAGATCGGCTTGGGCTTTATCTAGGCTCACCCGTTTTGATTTGATCGTGTCAAGCGCCGCCGTCCGGTCAGTGCGCCGCGCGAGTGCGATGTCGACCAAGTTGTCGATTTTGAGAGCAGACAAGCCGCGGGCGTCAAAATTTGGAAAATCTCGACCCGCAAAGGGCAGGCTTCTCAATTCATCGCTGCGAAGACCGATGGTTATTCCCAGCGTTCTTGCTGCGTTATAGACGGCCACCAACGCCTGAACCCGTTGGGCAAAGGCTTGGGAGCGCCGGCCCTCAGCGAGCGTCACTTCGCTATAGGGAACTGCTCCACCCTCGGCCATTTGCTGCGACAAATCTCTCAAAAGTGATGAGACCCGGTACGCTCGGTCTTGTAACGCAAGTTTGTCCACCGCAGCAACCATTGCCCAGTAGGCCTGTGCCACCGTCAGGGCTGTTTTCTGGGCGTCATTGCGCAATTCCATGAGCTTTGCTTCATAGTCGATACGAGCCGTAATCTCGTCCACGCTGTTATAGAGAACTCCAGCTTTCTTGAAGAGAGGTATGTTCGCGGTCAGTTTAAATTGGTTTGTGGTTGGCGGATATTTGAGGTTGCCGGCTTCGTCAGTCCAAATCGGCTGGTACTCGAAGCCGATGTCGACGCCGTTCCTGAGCTTTTTATCAATCGCGATCGACGTGTCGATGGTCTCAGTCGGCTTATTCGCTTGATTCTGAATTGCTTGGGTAACTGCCGTTGACACCGTACTGTTACTAACCGGCAGACCGGCTGCTCGAAATATCGGCGGGAGCGCCTGGGTCAGCACCTCTTGGTCATTGTTCAAGTTCGCGTTGCTGCCTTGACCGGGGATTGAATAAGCGTACTTCGCCACCGCTTTTGCCGTTGTATCGAATGCACCCACGGCTTGCTTGAGCTTTCCCCGGGCGGACTGGGTGCCCTCTATCGACAATCGCAAATCCTTATTTCTCGAGAGCCCGATCCGAACCGCTTCCAGTAAGCCAATCGGGACCATGCCTGGCGGCATCTCATGAATCGCGGATAGCGCTGCATCAAATTTCTGGTCGAACTCGGCGGCCTGTTGTTGGGTGAGTCCGCCCACGACCTGGTTTGCGCCGGGACTTCCACCCGGTGTCGGACCGGGAATTGGGGTTGGCAATTGGCCGGGCGGTATCAGCGGTTGGGTCTCATTAACTCCGCCCTGGGGTTGAGGAAGTTCGGTGGGTTTTTCCGGCGTCGGTGACGGATTTGCCTGCGGAATTAAAGGGGTGGTCTGAGGCTCCGTTTGCCCTAGTGCGTCGTTCAATCCAGTTTGAAAGCAGATCACGATAGCGATCGCCAGGACAGGGGTAATTCGGAGAAGGCGATCTTCATCCCCGATCCTCCGCTTTGTGAGGACGGAGCACGGGGACAGCCCAACCGACGAAGCTTTCTTCCCGTTGGCCAGTACCCCTGCTCCCGGGTGAAGGCGGATTGACGAGGGCGAGCACAAAGCTCTTCGTGAGGCGTTTCTAACGATCAGGTTCATTGTAGGCGTAGCCGAAGAGTAAAAAATGCGCGAACCTCAGGCTAACCGTTTTTGGCAAAAGCAGCGATTCTAAACAAGCGCAAAAAAAAAGTAGGTCCTCGTGAATTTATCTTGGAATAATTTTGATTTCAGCCGGTCAAACTCATCTTATGGAGGTTGCGTTTGAGATTGCAGGTGGGCGCCCCGTATTGGTCCTCAGTCGGCGCTTGGATGATGAAGCGGCTGCCCGTTTCAATCGCCAGTTAATTCTCTGGGTCGAACGCCTTTTTAACAGAGGAATCACCGATGTCGCGATAGAGCTATCCGGAGTTTCCTATGTAAGCAGCGAAATCCTTCGCTCCCTGCTCTCTATGGCAAAGCGGGTCAGAGCAAGACGCGGCACTCTTTACATTCTTAACCCGAGTCCTGAACTTGAGGAAACCTTCGGAGTGATCGGCTTCCGGGAAATTTTTGAATCGTACGGCGGCAAATTCAAACAGATTGACTTGGCGTCACCGCCTCCCGAGCGCGCTTCGGGCGACACAGCCCAGCTCGATATTATCGTTGGAGATCGCGTGGTCGCTTGCCAGGACGGCGATACTCTCGGAACCGAAGGATCTGTTGCCCCGGAACTGCTGGTTGACCTCCCGGGGGTGGCGGCACGCCCGGTCGTTTTCCAAAACGAGGGTGCACACTGGTTGGCGACGGTACCTCCGGATCCTGGTTCCGTGGTGCGAGTTGATAACCAGGTGATCGCCCCCGGTCAGCAAGCCGTGCTTAAGGGCGATCATCTGATCCAGATTGGAGAGCTGAGGGTCCGGGCTTACGTCACCTTGCCCGAAGGTGCCAACAAAGACGGCGAACAAATCAATGAACAAGTCCAGGATGTCTTCTCCCGCACAGCCGAGTGGATCGGCCGGATGAAGGAGTAGCCAGGAGCGGGAAACGAGCGAGATAGGGTTGCAGGGCCCAGCGCCGCCAAGCAACACGGGTTTTCAGGGGCGAATCTTGGGCGCCCGGCATTTAGTTCTCTACGGTATTGCCAGTTACCTCATGGAGCCGTTTGCCTTGTAATGCATTCTGCACGAAGCTGGCTTTGTAATCATGCGTTCTTAGCGGAATGTTATTACTATATCTCGCTTAACATGTTCACAGCCAGTAGCTTACAATATCGGCTCAAAATTTGCTAAAGATGATCGTTTGACTCATGAGAGCGCTCATCATCGATGACGAAAAGGCAATCCGGAATTCCACAGTGGTGGCAATTCGAGCCGAGGGGCATATTGCAGATTCCGCTGACAGTAAGACTGTGGCGTTACTCAAGCTGCAGGAAGACGCGTATGATCTGGTTTTTCTAGATCTTCGCCTAGGCAGTGAAGATGGCTTAGAGGTACTTGAGGAAATCAAACGAGCTTTTCCGCAGGTCCAAGTGGTGGTTTTTACCGCCTACGCTTCGGTTGCCTCCGCCGTTACCGCGATACAGAAGGGCGCGTTCGATTATCTGGAAAAGCCGTTTACTCCGGAGAATCTTCGCCAGATTCTCAGCCGGGTCGAAAAACAGCGAAAGCTGGAATCGAAGATCGTCGAGCTACAACGGGAGATCGATCGCCAGAACCCGTCTCTCGATTTTTCTTCGGAAGACGCGCCGATGAAAGCGGCTCTGGATATTTTGTTTAAGGCGGCGCCAACCCAAGCGGCAATCCTTTTGCTTGGTGAGGGTGGAACGGGAAAAAGCGTGCTGGCGAAGGCGATCCATGACAGAAGTGAGGCCAGGGATGCGCCCTTCGTGACGGTGAGCTGCCCAAGCTTATCCCGAGAACTCCTGGAGAGCGAGTTGTTCGGGCACGTAAAAGGGGCATTTACCGGAGCGATCCGTGACACCTGGGGCAAGGTGGCTGCGGCAGAATCAGGCACCCTTTTTCTGGACGAGATCGGTGAGCTGCCGCTGGAAATCCAACCAAAATTGCTGCGATTACTTCAGGAACGGCAATACGAGCGGGTTGGCGAGCACAAGATCCGAGTGACTAATGCCAGGATTATTGCCGCCACCAATAACGACCTTAAGGAGCGAGTTCGAGCCGGGAGCTTCCGAGAAGACCTTTACTATCGCTTGGACGTAATCTCCGTGCGGATTCCGCCTCTGCGCGAGCGCGCCCATGATTTGGAACGGCTCGCGAAATCCTATCTGGAGTTCTTCGGTCGGCAGTTGGCGCGCCCTCGCGTGCGGCTATCTGATAGTGCACTGAAAAAACTACGGGTTTACCTCTGGCCGGGAAACCTCCGAGAGCTGCGGAATACGATCGAACGCGCCGTAATTTTGGCTCCCGACGACGTGATTGGGGAAGAGTTTCTGCCCGAAAACCCGCCGGCTGCTCCTGATGCCAATATCGCGGTGGGCAGCGAGATCAGCTTGGAAATGTTAGAAGAAGCGCATATCCGCATTATCTTAGGGCGGGCTTCCAGTCTGGATGCGGCCGCCAAAACCTTGGGTATAGACCCGGCAACCTTGTATCGAAAACGTAAACGGCTGAACTTGCAGTAGATCCGTTTGGCGTTCGGTGCATCAATCTGTGACCGCTATCTGACCTGTTTGATAGAATTTCTGAAAGTGGCTAGACTGTTTTCTTATCGTGGGCTGGCTCGGCTGGCCAACGCCGGGTTTCGGTTCGAGACTAGGCAAACGCCGAAGGCCAAGCGCCGAACGCCAAACGCCGAACCCAGAATGCCGAACACCAGACGACTCTCCTTATGCTCCGTTGGCGATTAACTTTAGGGCTGTTCGCCGCCCTGATTATTTGGCTAATGGTCGGTATCTACGGGGTTTGGCTATTTAACGACCTCGGTCGCGCGATCGATAAGGTCATGCGGAATAACTATGATAGCATCCGCGCCTGCCATTCGATGAGGGTGGCGACTGCGCGCGTAAATATCTTTTACTCCAGAGGCATTGATCGGCCCACATTGCCCTATGATCAAACCGGTCCACTAGATAGGACCGAGAAGGAGTTCCAGGCGGAGATTCCCGTACTCGAGCGCAACGCCAGGGATCCGGAAGAACAGCAGATGGTTCGAGAGCTAAAACAGGCGACCACCGACTACATTCGAGTCTACCGTGACGTATTCCGCCAATATTTTGCCCACGATCCAGCTATCCGCGATTCCTACGCCAGGATTCCGCAGCTGACCCTGAAAATCACGAACCTGAGCGATGCCATTCTCCGGATCAACGAAAAGCAAATGTTGCAAGCCAACCAGGAAGCCCGGCGAAAGGCAGCCGAGTCGATCCGCTTACTTTTGATTGCTATGGTGAGCTCAGTGATCGTGTTCGTCTTCACCTACGCTCGACTGGGCCGGTCTTTAATCGATCCGCTGCGACGGCTAACTGATTCGATTCGCTATCTGCGCTCGCGCGAATTCGCCCACCTGTTGCCGGTCCACAGCCACGATGAACTCGGTGAACTGACCAGTGAGTTCAACCTCATGGCGCAGGAGCTTCGTAATTTTTACCGGGAAACCGATCGTAAGTTGATCGAGCTGAATCAAATCATTCGATCGTTGCTCAACACTTTGCCCTATCCTTTGTTCATCCTCGACGAGCACGACCAGATCAGCCGGATGAATCCTGCGGCTGAGCGCTTGATGGCAAATCTGGGTGCCGGGACTGATCTGCCTATTCAAGTGAAGCGGCAGTTGGCGGATGTTTCCCAGACCGGGCTTGACTACCGGATCGATGACTTAAAACAAGCGTTGCTTTTTCGAGTTAACGATCAGGAGGCCTATTTTCTGCCTCGGGTTTTTCCCGTCATTCTGGAAGACGGAACCTTTTCCGGTCGGGCCATTATGTTGGTAGATGTAACCCGGTTCCGCTGGTTGGACGAAATGAAGACCGACCTCCTGGCAACTTTGAGTCACGAAATCAAAACTCCTTTAACGGGAATTCGCTTAGTATTGCATCTTCTGTTGGAACAGCGCACCGGCACTCTATCCGACTCCCAACAAGAGCTGGTACAGACCGGTTGCAATGAATGTGAGCGGTTACTAAGAACCCTCAAGAGTATTCTGGATCTGGCCCGGATGGAGAGCGGCCAAGCTCAATTGGATCTGGCTCCGGTTTCGGCCGAGCAACTGGTCCGAGATGCCTATCAACAATTCATAGAGTTATTTGAGCGAGCTGCTTTGAATCTGGAGCTGGCAATCTCGCCCGATCTGCCACCGGTTATGGTCGATAGTACACGGATGGCTTTGGTGCTGACAAATTTCTTATCCAACGCTTTAAAATACAGCTTTCGTGATACCACCGTGAGTTTGCGGGCCGAGCTCCTGAACAATCACTTTGTACGATTCAGTGTCATTAATCATGGCCCTGGCCTATCGGAAAACGAGCAGGCGAAGGTGTTCGATAAATTTTATCGTTCGGGAAATCAAAATGGGGGGGACGGCGTCGGCCTGGGGTTGTCGATCGCCAGGCAAATCGCTCTCGCTCACGAGGGGCGAGTCGGGGTCAGAAGTGAAGTAAACCGGGTAACGGAGTTTTTCTGCGATATTCCCGTTGCCCCGAGCACCGAGCCCGCCATGGCTGGACTCGTTTGAGGTCGTCCGGATTCCGGATGGAAGAGTGGAAGGATGGAAGGATGGAAGAGTGGAAGAATGGAAGAATGGAAGGATGGAAGAGTGCACGGATGGACGGGCAGCGGAAACCATGGGCGAAGCCGTTTGGCGTTCGGCGTTGGTCACACACCGGCGAAGCCGCTACTCATCATAGCCTTGTGGACGGACTAGGCTATGGTCAGCCGCAGCTTCGCTGCTGATCTGCGATTCGCACCCCAACGGACACGCGCTGGGAATCTCTCATTTGTCATTTGCCATCCGGGCGAGCTTCAGGCGAGGTCGGTCTTCGTCGTCGAGGATCAGACGGAGGAACTTGGCGTCGGAGAATGATCTCTCGCGGCCTTGGCGCACAATGATCATGTTCAAAGACGGAAAAATAAACATCCGTTGGTACTCGGAACCAATGGCGGCAATCATGTCACTGGGGGCATTCTGGCAGAGACACACGTTATGCCAATCTTCCCGGCGCCAGGGAATATCCAGCATCTTCTCGACGTCCACCTCCTTGGCATCCTCGCCTGCGGTACCGTTCAGCCAAAAACCCATCCCGAAGATCGGGTTCGCGTGGCTGCCCCGGAAAAGATCGGACAATGCATCGGCGGGTACAATCTGTCGATGGCC
>JAFAVN010000293.1 GCA_019242435.1 Verrucomicrobiota bacterium
CTGAACCCGTCCCCGGACGCTCCGAAAGTAGGTCCGGATGATAAATGACAAATACAGGTCTCGTGCGCTGATGGGCCGCATCATAGCGGATCCATTTGTCATTTGTCACTCGCCATTTGTGATTCCACGACGAGCCTCCAGCCAGTACGGCCGGCTACTTCTTCGCCGCCAGGATGAGCGTCGAGTTTCGCCGGTTCCATTGATAACCGAAGCTGAAGGTCAACGCTTTTGGAGAACTCGCGGCATAAAGCTGTTGCAGGTCCGATTGGAAATACTGTTTAAAAAGCGCGATCGGGCCGTTGTAGGCGCCGAAAAATCGCAGTGTCCATTCATCCTGGCTCAGGTAACGGATCGGGATACCAGAATCATCTTGCAGAATAGTGGCGGCAACTCGCAGCAGAAATGATCGTACCGTGCTGAAACTGTTCTCGTGCATCAGGTAGGAGGCAGCTTTCAAAAAACAATTTGAGGGTCCGAATTTCTCAGTAAACCGCAAAATATTCGGGCTGCTTTTCAGGCCGCCGTCCGATAAATCGGTGCTGATGAAATAGAGCACTTTTTCGGTTCTGGTTGCCGGGTCGTTAAATGTGATTTTTACACCGTGAGGCGGTCCACCCGCCTTGGTAACTTCTCCATTCCGATCCAGCGAGATATATTCGATGGACTCGATGTCTTTTCCGGTCCGGGCCAAAAAGACCAGGAGGATAGGTAACACTCCTTTCAGTTCGCCTCGGCCAAAGTCTTCCCGCATGTCCTTCGTTTTGAAAAAGCTGAACTGAAGCAGCGTGTTCAGTGAGATTTGGATATTTTGGAGAGTATTCTCCAATGCGAGGGCGGGCACTGTGCTGAGGTCCGGGATCGAATCGATCGACTCTAACCCTACAAGAATATAGGTGGAACAATCGGGAAAAAATGTGTCCGCGTAGAGAAAATCCGGGCCGCCGAAGTAATAAACACACGTCTTTATGCCGGCGGTGACCGGAGCTAGAAAATCGGACCGCCAAATCCGGATATTGCTGAGTTGCCGCCGTTCGAGCGTAGCAAACGCGGCGTTCATAACGTTAGCGTGGGCTTGCCAACCTGGAGTGCGAGTTAACGGCGCGATTGCCGAACTGTCCGCGACCGGCAATCCGGCGAGGTAACGAGCAGCATCAGTAATCGGGTTACTGGGAGCCTGAACCGGTGCAATCGGGTTGGGAGATTCCTGAGGAACGGCTGGCCTTGATTTTTCTGTTGGCGGCTCCCACGGGGATGCCTCAGGAACAGGTTCGGTCGTTTGTGCACTCAAGGTTCCAAAGGCAGTTAAGAGTAACGTCCAGCCGGCTAACCATGTGACCAGCAGTTGCGGACGAGGTGTTCCAGCTTCCGAGTTTCGTCTCTGGAGCTTCGTCATCGAACGCCTGCTCCTCTTCGAATCCGGGCATCCGTGGTAAAGAGGTATTGAACTATTGGAGGGCATCCGTCCTCGCGCGTCGTTTTTAGGAAAAATCGTGTCCCTGCGACTTGGCCACTTCCGCAAAAAGGATCGCGGAGCCGCGATCGTTCCAAAATCAGGATTCCGACGAGCTTCAGCGAATTTAGGCCGCGGATTGCTTATCATTGTGTTCGTCATGAATTGTCCCATCTGCCCCTCGCCCGAAGCTCGCCTCAGACGAGTCCGGCTCGGCTGGGAGCGGCGAAGTAGTAAATCACCAAACCGAATAAGGCAGTGGCTAACCCAAGGAGCGATTCGACGGTGCGCTCCTGAACTGCGTGGACCATCATGCCCAGCGTGACAATCAGAAAAATTAACGGAGTTATCGGATAAGCCCAGACGCGATACGGGCGCGGCAGGTCCGGTTGGCGAATCCGCAGCACGATTAACCCTAGTACGGTGAGGAACGAAGATAGCAAAAGGCTGAATTGGGTGTAGACAAGAACCGCTTCAAAACTACCGGTCAGAATTAGGGCGGTAACAATCAACGCCTGTAACAACATAGCGACATGCGGCGTTCCCTGCTGATTAACTCGCCCGAAGAACCGAAGTCTCGAAAAATCGTCGGCCATCGATTTGGTGACCCGGGAGCCGATCCAGCTCATGGCGCTCACCGACGCCACTAACCCAAGACTGATGAGGTCGCTGGTTAAAACTCCGCCGATCGGACCGAAGATGTGCTGCCCGGCGATCAACCCGACTTGTGGCTGGCCCGATAATTCGCTCACCGGCGCGGCGATCAGGAAAACCCAATTCAGCAAAACGTAAAGAACGGTGACAAACATGGTCCCCACCAGTAGCGCCCAGGGCACATTTCTCTCCGGTCTGCGCACTTCCGCGGTGATGTACGAAGCCGCATTCCACCCGGAGTAGGAGTACATCACATAGATAAGGCTCACTGCAAACGGACCCGATAACATGACCCCAAAGTCATTCGGCTGCGGTGCCAGTTGGAGAGGCTGTTTTTGTGAGAAGAAAATCCCCGCTATGATCAGGCCGAGAATCAGCGCGATTTTGATGACGGTGGCAATGTTTTGAAATTTCTCGCCGACTCGTAATCCAATCAGATGGATCACCGTCACGATCCAGACCAACATCAAAGACAAAAACAGCGGTGAAACAGAAGGCGTCATCCCCAGGAAATATTTCCCAAAAGCCATGGCTGCGATTGCAATCGGCGCGGGAAACCCAATGCTGATCGAAATCCAGCCAGCCATAAACCCGACTGCCGGATGGTATATCCGGGACAAGAAATTGTATTCGCCGCCTAAACGCGGCAGGGCCACAGCCAATTCCGCGTAGCAAAGGGCTCCGCAAAGAGACAGGAGCCCGCCAATGAGCCACAACGCCATTATAGCGAAATCGGAGCGGATAGCGATGACTTGAAATCCGAGACTGACGAATACCCCGGTGCCAATCATGTTGGCGACCACGATGTTAGTAGCAGTAACCCCTGAAATTTTCGTCTCGGTCATGCAATTCGCGGAGTTTTGTAGTCCAACTTTGGCGAGGCGAAAAGGAAAAAGGCGCCCAGGGTCTAGGGATGCATGGCGTGCGGGAGCAATAGAACTAGTGTCCCGTCCCACTCACATCGATCGAATATCGAGGTTAGGCTACCGAGCAGGCGCTTTCTTTTGCGAATCGCTCGTTGAATGGAGCAAGATCGATCACCTGGTCGTGGAAGCGACGCAGCGTGCTGCGATGACCCACACTGATTACAATCGGGCGCCACGGCGCTGCGCAGAGGATATCGTACAACTCCGCCTCGGAGCTCTCATCCAGTGCCGAGGTGGCTTCGTCCAAAAAGACCAGGTTTGGTGTCGCCAGTAAAATTC
>JAFAVN010000359.1 GCA_019242435.1 Verrucomicrobiota bacterium
CAATACGCGAACAACGAGCCTATCTCAATTGATACATAAGGAGTGAGCAATTCGGAAAAACCGCCAACCGGCCACGGCCCTGAGGGTTGCGATGAAAATGGGCCGCCGGCCGCGTTGCTCGTCGGTTACGTATCAATCTAGGCGCCCTCCTTACTGCCAGTCCGGCTCGGACCGCCTTGCCGGCGACCCCCTTTTTGATCGCAACGAAAGCCAAGCTATTTATGGGATAGGACACTAGCACAGAAAAGGCTTACCGACCCATGCGCCGGCACGCCCACACGCTGTCGCGCTCCAATTGTCGGCGCCTCTGGACGATGATAGATTAAAAGAGTCTGGTAAACCGATATGCGGCTGGCCATTTTAGCGGGGATGTTCTGGCTGAGCGTTTGTCCCACGCTGGCGGCGGAGAGCGTTTCTGTGATGGTGGTTAATGGCGCCATTGGTCCGGCGACTGCGAGTTATGTTTCGCACGCCGTCGATGAAGCCGCCTCGAACAACAGCCAATGCCTGGTTATTGAGCTCAATACTCCTGGGGGACTGCTTGATTCGATGCAACAGATCGTTCAGAAACTCCTCGGCGCTCCAGTGCCAGTGGTTGTTTATGTCGCTCCCACCGGCGCCACAGCAGCCAGCGCCGGTTGTTTCATCACCTTGGCCGCAGATGTGGCGGCGATGGCTCCTGCTACCACCATCGGAGCCGCTCACCCCGTGTCTTTGGGAGGAATAAGCGGCGGTGAAGGCGAGAAGCCGGATCCTACCATGACCAAAAAGTTGGAGAATTTTGCGGTCAGTTATATTCAGGCGATCGCCGCCAAGCGGAACCGGAACGTACAATGGGCAGAAACGGCAGTTCGCGATAGTGCTTCCATTACCGCAGACAAAGCGCGCGATTTGAAGGTGATCGAGATCATAGCATCAAATATGAACGATCTGCTGCAGCAGTTGGATGGCAGGATCGTTCACGGTAAACCTCTCAGGACAGCGGGCGCTCACCTTATCGACATTAAAATGTCAGTTGCGGAGGCGACATTTCAAGCGCTCTGGCGGCCCGAGGTCATGTTCCTTCTATTACTGGTCGCATTGTACGGGATTGTCGGCGAGGTCACCACGCCGGGAGCCATTCTTCCAGGTGTTGCCGGCGCCATTGCATTATTGTTAGCGCTTTATATGGCTGCTATTCTACCTGTTAATATCACCGGGCTATTGCTTGTGGCCGTCGCGGCAGCACTCTTTATCATCGATGTGTTTGCTCCAACTCATGGTGTATTAACCGGGGGCGGCATAATAGCATTCCTTATCGGTTCTCTTATGCTGTTTGATCCAAGAGACCCGGTGTTTCGCCTTTCACTCAAATACATCATTCCCGGCGTGGTCCTTACCGCGGCGTTCTTCATATTTGTAGTCGGCAAAGGGGTTCGAGCTCAACGTTTGCCGGTCAAGGTCGGGCAGGAAACGATGATCGGTAAAACCGGCAGCGCATTAACCGACATTGATTCAGCTGGGGGAAAGATTCTTTTTGAAGGTGAATATTGGAGCGCAACCAGTGATGTGCCTGTCCGGACCGGGCAGACGGTTCAGATTAACGGAATCGAAGGACTAACTTTAAGAGTACAACCGAAAACCTAACAATCCCCCGATTATGCTTGAAGCATTTGGTCTCTTATTCGCCTGGGGCGCCGCCTTGTTGGTGCTTGCGCTCATCCTGTTGCCGCAAATGGTTCGCATTCTGCGGGAATATGAGCGAGGCGTGATCTTCAGGTTAGGAAAACTCCTGGGCACGAAGGGGCCCGGCTTAATCTTACTTATCCCGCTTGTGGATCGGATGGTCAAGATGGACTTGCGGGTGGTGACGATCGATGTGGCCAGACAGGAAGTAATGACGCGTGATAATGTCCCGGTTACGGTTGATGCCGTCGTTTACTTTCGAGTGGTTAACCCGGAGTCGGCAGTGACTAAGGTGGAGAACTATTTGAAAGCGACTTCTTTAATTTCTCAAACCACTTTGCGGAGTGTTCTAGGTCAAGCTGAATTGGACGAATTGTTGGCACAGCGCGACAAAATTAACCTTACCTTACAAGGGATAATCGATCACCAAACCGATCCCTGGGGTATCAAGGTCACGGCGGTGGAAGTAAAGGATGTAGTCTTACCGGACGGTATGAAACGTGCCATGGCGCGACAGGCAGAAACCGAACGGGAGCGCAGGGCGAAAATCATCAACGCAGAAGGAGAATTCCAAGCGGCAGAGAAACTGGTACAAGCGGCATCGATGATCTCGGCTCAGCCGATCGCATTACAGCTCCGTTTTCTGCAAACAATGAGAGAGATCTCGAACGAACATAACACCACCACTTTCTTTCCGATCCCAATTGACCTGTTCGCGGCTTATCTCTCAAAGGGTGACAAGTGAGAGGTGATTGGTGAAGGCGGCGATGTCACCAATCACGAATCACCAATCACTAATCACTTCTCCCCTCTCCTAGGGCCCCCATTCCCTTTTGCGGTACTCCTCCTCTCGCGGCCGTGCTTCTTCGATCGTTCGCCTTAGTTCCTCGCCAACGTTAGCATCTGGCATGGCATCGGTCACGAACCCCTCTTGATTGAAAAAACTCTGTTCCTGGCGTTCTGTTTCGGCTCGATCTTGACCCGGAGAAACTTCCTCCCGTCGCTGCGGGTCTGCACCACCTGCCTTCGATGGCTTAATGGCTTCTTCCCGGCGAAGATCCTCGATGGCCGTGATTCGTCGAGCGGAGATGGAATGCCGATAATATGCGTTTATTTCCTCTTTTTGAACGTCAGCCAGCTCAGCCTTTGGGTTGAACCTCGGTGCTTTCTTCAGGAATTCAGCCGTATAGGGTAGCCGGATGATGTCCTCGTCTGGATCGAGGCCGATATCGCGAGCCGGGACTAAATGGGTACTCCTGGACATCCAATTGCCCCGGAGGCCCATGAACTCGGCGCGATGAGTACTCGCGTCGAGCCAGATACCTCCGACCGAGCCCACCTCGTTTCCTTGTTCATCCACAACCCGCCGGCCAATTAGGGCGCGAGCTTCGTGTTCTGTGCATGAATCTAAAGCCTTCATCAAAATAGTTCGTAAGTGAGGCTCCGCGTGGGCGTCCGGCGGCGTGTGGGCGTGTGGGCGTATCGCCGTATCGGGATCTCGGCGTCCGGCATGTGGCTGGCAACTACCGCGAAGCGGTTACAGGCGCTGGGAACGGCGAAACTGGGATCCTCGCTGATGCTGGGGCACGCCCAAATGCCCATTCGTTTGTACGCCCGAACGCCCACACGCCGTCCCTGGCGTGGGACGAACCTGTTCCAATTGCGAAACCGAGGACCGATCCGCTCGCCGCTATCCTAACCAGTCCAAAACCTTCAAGCAGGTTAGTTTCCCGAGGGGAGATGGATCAATTAAAATCGCTGCGGTGTTCGCCCGTACCATCTCGGCATCGGGTGTGCTTGAGAGGCGGATGACGCGTCGCGCTCACAGAGTTGCGATGTCCCTGCGACCCAACCCTACCGCCTCAGATCCGATCCAAGCATGAAACCATTTACGCTGCCGTTGAGACAATGGTCGCAGTGTGGCGCCAGAATCATCCTACCTGGTCTCTTACTGTTGTCCCTAGGAACCTTACTTGAACCCGTCCAGGCTCAGACCCGGTATAAAATCATTCATATTCCAACGCCGGACGGCTCCAGTAGCACCGCTTTGGGACTTAATAACCAAGGTAATGTCGTTGGATATAGTTACCAGGGAGACGAATCCAATGCTTTCCTGTACAGCTACTCAAGTCGCACGATTACTGACCTGGGTTCGCTAGGTGGAAAAACTGCAGCCGCAACTGCCATTAATCACCTAAACCAGGTAGTCGGATACAGTGCGGATGGTATTGGCAACGTATTAGCATTCCTGTACAGCAAGGATCAAAATATGAGTTCGTTAGGAAGCTTACCCGGCGGGAGTAACAGTGAAGCGTTTGCTATCAACTCGTCGGGTCAGGTAGTTGGGGATAGTCAAACAGACGGCGATAGTCATCGCCCGGTACTCTTTGCTCAAAATGGAGTGACCGATCTAAAGTTATCCGTCAAAAACTCCGATACACTGAAAACGGCTTGTGGTATTAACACAAGCGGCCAAATCATAGGCAGATATGATACCGATAGTGGATCTACCCATGCGTTTCTTTCGGCTTCTCAACAACTCACTGACCTGGGGACTTTAGGAGGCAGCGATAGCGAGGCGTTGGGGATTAACCAAACCGGCATTATCGTCGGGGATAGCGTTACTCGTAACGGTGCTACCCACGCTTTTGTATTTAGTGGTGGCTCGATGCAGGACCTAGGTACGCTTAAAG
>JAFAVN010000368.1 GCA_019242435.1 Verrucomicrobiota bacterium
TGGCTGGGGTCTGAATAACCCCATAGGCGACCGAGCAAACCTTCTGTCCCTGTTTGTCCAGGACCGCATATCCCGAGCTTCTGAGTGCCGGATCAAGAGCCAAAAGGCGCACGCCTGTATAGCTAATGCACGCGCTCTTAATGTTAAAGAAGAGTTCGCAGCCGGGGGCGGGAAACTCTTTGGATAATGCAGAAATCTGTATAAACCAAAGATATTGCGCCCTGGTAGACGTCCAAACCTCGGAAATGCTTCGCCCTCATAAGCGCTCAAGAACGTGGATAAGGCCCGTAATGTCAGGTGGCAGACTCGCCAAGAGACGCGACACGCCGATACGCCCACACGCCTTGAATAATCCCGCCGTTGAACGAGTTTCCTGCCGTCTACGGACGTCCTTATGCAAATGATGAAAGCGCTCGTAAAGAAGGAGCGCGCACCGGGTCTTTGGCTCGATCAAGTGAAGGTCCCCACGGTAGGCGAGTTTGACGTATTGATTCGAGTTCTTCGTTCGTCAATCTGCGGAACGGATTTACACATTTACGATTGGGATCCGTGGGCCCAGAAGACCATTCCGACGCCGATGGTGATTGGTCACGAGTTCGTCGGCGTCATCGAAACTGTTGGCAGTCACGTGCACGATTTTTACCCGGGAATGATCGTTACCGGAGAAGGCCATGTGGTTTGCGGCCGGTGCCGGAACTGCTTGGCTGGCCGCCGGCATCTCTGTAACCATACCAGCGGCATCGGCGTCAACCGACCCGGCGCTTTTGCCGAATTCGTTGTCATCCCTGAAACCAACGTATGGATCGCCGACCCGAACATTCCGTTGGAGGTCCTTTCCTGCTTCGATCCTCTTGGTAACGCCGTCCACACTGCACTCTCGTTTGATGTACTGGGAGAAGATGTCTTGATCACCGGTGCGGGCCCAATCGGCCTGATGGCAATTGCCATCGCCAGGCACGCCGGCGCGCGCCACGTCGTAATTACCGATCTGAATCCTTATCGCCTCGAATTAGCGAAGCAATTGGGTGCAACCCTGGCCTGCGACGTTCGTTCGGTCAGTTTACAGCAGGTCATGAAGGACCTCGGTATGAAAGAAGGATTCGATGTCGGATTAGAGATGTCCGGAAGCGGCCAGGCACTTAATGACATGTTGAGTGTGATGTGTCACGGAGGCAAAATCGCTCTGCTTGGTATCCAAGCGAAACAGACAGCCATTGATTGGGACCTGGTAGTTTTTAACGGTCTGACCATCAAAGGAATCTATGGTCGGGAAATGTACGAGACTTGGTACAAGATGACCGCGCTGATTCAAGGCGGCTTGAATATCAAACCGGTCATTACCCACGAATTTCCTTTTGCCGAGTTCGAAAAAGGTTTCGCTCTTATGAAATCTGGCAACTCCGGCAAGATCGTGTTGCATTGGGCCGATCTCTAAGTGTCCTGTCCCATAAATAAGTTGGCTTTCGCCGCTGGCCCATTTTGATCGCAACGAAAGCTAAGCTATTTATGGGACAGGACACTAGCCTCGTCTGTTTCTGATAATAATGTTACGCTTGATTTCTGTTCAATCTCGCTCGTTCAATTCCAGGAACTCACATTTTATCCCGACCTGTGACCGTTCATCAAAGCGTGTACCCTTTCCGATCTTCTGCACGTCATTATCGTTGTATGAAATGGAAATCTTTAATGCTTTCTCTAATTGCGCTGGCCGGCTTTACCGCCGCTTACGCGCAACAGCCTGATGCCGCGGCGTCAGCTTCTGCATCACCTTCGGCGGAAGCCGGCTTTCATAAGGGTTGGGCTCACCATCGGCTCGGGTTTCTGATTAAAAAGCTGAATCTGAACGATACCCAAAAACAGCAGCTGAAAGACTATTTCTCGCAGAATAAACAGGCTTTTAAGGCCAACATGGCCAACCTGCTCAATGCGAGAAAGGCGCTGACCGATGCTATGGACAAGAACCCGAGCGATGAAACGACCATTCGATCGCTTTCTGCCAACGTGGAGAGCGCCAGAACCGAGCTAACCGTTCAACGAGCGAAGTTCCAGGCGTTTCTGCAAGGCATCCTCACTAACGATCAAAAACAGACTCTGACAGCTCTGCAGCAGAAACGGAACGCGAAATTGCAGGAACATATCCAAAGGCTCAGCCAGTCTAACAGCTAAGTTGCATCCGGGGGCAACGTATCTCAAAGCCGCGCGCCGCCAGGCGCGCGGCCTTTTTTTTAGGAGTGCAGGAGGTTCAGCGGCGTGATTCAAGCCGCGATGCGTTCAGAACTCCCTGAATACTGTACTCCGGTCCTTCCGAACTCCTTGAACTCCTTGAACTCCTCTGCTCCTCTTGTTCCCATGGACTACCGATTTCTAGGACAGACAGGACTGCGCGTCAGTGAGCTTTGCTTGGGGGCGATGACCTTCGGCCGGGAAGCCACCGAAGATGAAAGTCACGCCATGCTCGACCGATTCGTTGCTGATGGGGGAAATTTCATCGATACTGCTAATGTCTATTCTACGGGCACTTCGGAAGAAGTGGTCGGGAATTGGCTCAAACGCCAAAAGCGGGACGACCTGGTTATTGCGACCAAAGTGCGCTTTCCAATGGGCGGCGGCCCCAACGATCTTGGCCTGAGCCGAAAACATATTCTTAGTTCGGTTGAAGCCAGTTTGCATCGACTGCAAACGGAGTACCTGGACTTGTACCAGGTACATTGTTGGGATCCTGGCACCCCCCTCGAAGAAACGCTCTCTACGCTCAACGATCTGGTGCGCCGCGGTCTAGTGCGTTATTTGGGTGCCAGCAATTTCAACGGTTGGCAGTTACAGCGAGCTATTGACCTGAGCCGCCAGAACGGTTGGGAACCGTTTTTCTGCTTACAACCGCAATACAATCTCCTCTGCCGGAGTACTGAATGGGAGTTGATCCCGGTTTCGATTCGGGAAGGATTAGGCGTCATTCCTTGGAGCCCGCTGCGAGGCGGCTGGTTATCCGGCAGATTCCGCAGAGGTATGGCTGCGCCACCCGAGGATTCTCGGGTTAAGATTGCGGAAGAAAAAGGCTGGGGTGAAAAATGGAGCGCCTACAATAACGAACATACTTGGAATGTTTTAGACGCGCTGCATGCGATTGCTTCAAAAACCGAGCGAAGTGCTGCCCAGGTAGCGCTTAACTG
>JAFAVN010000471.1 GCA_019242435.1 Verrucomicrobiota bacterium
AGGACACCAGGCACTATGTCTTGAAACCCCACCCAAGCTTCCTAGATCCTACATTCTCTCAATGCAGGCTTGCCATTCCGATCTCAATCGGTAGTATCCAGAGACGTCATGGCCACCTATATATATGAAACGGTGCCCGACTCCGCAGACATTCCAACGCGGAGGTTTGAGGTTCGGCAGAGCATGCTCGATGCGCCGCTTACTCACGATCCTGAAACCGGTTTGCCGGTCCGGCGAGTCATTGCCGGCGGTTTGGGGATTGTGACCGGGGCAAAGAATGCTCCTTCCCCACGGTCCTCATCTTCCTCCTGTGGCTCGGGCCACTGCGGATGCTGTTAGCGTGTACACTGAAACCCAGCCTGGCCTTTTTCAGGATGCGGCCCGGTCGAACAATCTGCCGGTAGGTTCCCAAAACGGTCATAGCGGACAAATCAAGAATTATGTTCTTGATACGAACGTCCTCTTGCACGATCCCCACTCGGTTTATCGTTTCGCCGATAACCACGTTTGGATCCCAATCGAGGTCTTAGGGGAAACCGATAAGTTCAAGAACGAACAGAGCGAACGTGGAGCCAACGCTCGCACCGTTCACCGGTTTCTCTGCCGGTGTTTCAACCAGAATAAAAAGCTGGTAACGCAAGGCGCTAAAACGCCGGGCGGCGGAACAATTCGGATTGCGGTCAACGAGTTCTTAAGCGATTTGCGCACGAACAAAGAGTTCCGCCGGTTTCAGCAGAATTTTCGAGATCTTGAACACCCGGACAACCGGATTTTGGCCTTTTGCCTCTACGTCCAGAGTAAACACCTGGAGCGCACGATTCTGGTCACAAAGGACCTGAATATGCAGCTCAAGGCGCTCGCCATTGGGGTTGAGGCCCAAGATTACGAGAACGATAAAGTCGAGATCTCCGATGTAGAGGACTACGGCCAGCGAACTATTGAGCTCGACCCCAAAAGCTTGCAACGTTTCGCCAGTTCACGCGAGCTCGAACTCGAACCAAAACAGGCAGCGGCTCTTGCTGCTAATGAGTACGTGTTTTTCTCGGCCGGCGACAATAAGCTGATGCCGGCCAGACATATGGGTGGAGGTCTCTGTCGCCGGTTAGATTTACCGCCCGCTCTGGTCAACCCTCGCGGCGTCCATCTCAAGCCAATGAACTTGGGCCAGCAATGCTTTTTGGACGCCTTATTGGACCCTGCAATCGGTTTGGTCACTTGTTATGGGCCGGCCGGCACCGGCAAAACCTTGTTGGCGGTCGCAGCCGGTTTGCATCTCTGCTGGTCCGGTGTTTTCAGCGGAATCACGATCAGCCGTCCCGTGGTCGCGATGGGAGATACCCTCGGTTATTTACCAGGCACCCTGGACGAAAAAATGAAACCGTGGCTCCAGTCGATCTACGATGCCTTTGAACTTCTTCTTCCGCCGAATCCTCCATCGGATGGATCTCGCAGAACCAAGCGAAACAAATCGGAGCTAAACGGTGCGTCCGCCCACTCTCCTCAGCTCAAGCCTTACGAACAGTTGATTGAGCAAGGTCTCGTCGAAATTGAGGCACTCTGCTACATTCGCGGCCGCTCAATCCCTAACCGATACTTTGTGCTCGACGAAGCGCAACAACTGACCCCGCTGGAGGCAAAGACCGTTGTGACCCGTATGTCGAAGGGCTCCAAGCTGGTTATGGTCGGTGATCCGGCTCAGATCGACAATCCATACGTTGACAGCCGCTCCAACGGCTTGGTTTACACCCGCAACCGCCTGAAGAACCAAGCCATTACCTCCCATGTCTGCTTGACCAAGGGCGAGCGCAGCGCGTTGGCCGAGGCGGGCGCGTCATTGATGTGAGGGGCCTGAAAAATCTGACAAAAACGGAGCGGCCGCTAACTCTTTGGCTTTTTGAGTGAGAAGTTCAGGCTGCGATTTGACAATCGTTCCTGACACGAACATCTGATCTCATGAACTACTCCCCCCTTACTCCGCTCGATGGACGTGTCGCGGTTGTGACCGGCGGCGCTCGCGGAATCGGGTTCGAATCAGCTAAAGCGCTGCATGAGTGCGGCGCACAGGTAATCATTGTCGATATCAACCGTGAGCTCGGGCCGAAAGCAGCTGCGGAGCTCGAGGCAGATTTTTTCCCGGCAGACCTGACCAAGTCCGATCAGGTAACCAAATTGGCCGCCGATATCCTGGCCAAATACCAACATATTGACATCGCGTTCAATAACGCAGGGATTGCAGTGAACGTGCCTTCGGAAGAATGCACGGACGACCAGTGGCACCAGGTCATCAACATCAATCTCAATGCCGTGTTTTACTGCTGCCGTGAGCTCGGCAAGGTGATGTTGAAACAGGGGAAGGGCAGCATAATCAATACTGCCTCTATGTCCGGCGTCATCTCCAACTTTCCTCAACCTCAGTCCGCCTATAACACCTCGAAAGCCGGTGTGATCATGCTGACCAAATCGTTAGCTGGGGAATGGGCAAAACGAGGTGTGCGGGTAAATAGCATTTCCCCCGGCTACATCGGGACCGAGATGACGAAACTGGGTATGTCGCAAAGTGATTGGTACAAATACTGGCTGGACATGACGCCGATGGGTCGGGTAGGCGAGCCCAGCGAAGTCGCAGCAGTCGTTGTTTTCCTGGCCTCGGACGCGAGCAGCTTTTTCACGGGCAGCAATCTCATTGTCGACGGCGGGTATACGGCTTGGTAGAGCGGCGGGAAATTGCTGGCTCGCGCGAGAATAATAAATCATTCCGATTTATTTATTGACACCACGTGCCGCGCTGGTGCTATTACTATCCCGCATCCCCGAGATCAGATCGCGCCCAATCCCTCTCGCCGGCTCACCCCAGACCCGAACTAGTTTTACCTCCCACGTAACTCGACCCTGCCATGGCACACTTGGCTCCTCAGCAATCATCTTTGAGAGAAGGCGTGCCTGCACTCGAACTGAGAAACGTCACTAAGGCCTTCCCCGGTGTAGTCGCCCTCGACGACGTCTCTTTCGAGGTGAAGCCCGGAGAGGTGCACGCGTTACTCGGTGAGAATGGGGCTGGCAAATCAACTCTCATTAAGATTGTCTCAGGCGTTTACCGACCCGACCGAGGAGAAGTCCGTATCAACGGCGACTTGATTAATCTCTCGAACCCCGGGGAAGCCCAAAACCACGGAATCGCCACGATTTATCAGGAGTTCAGCCTCTATCCGGAGCTAACCGTGGCCGAAAACATTTTCGCGGGGCACATGCCACGGATTTTTTTTGGAGCCGCA
>JAFAVN010000513.1 GCA_019242435.1 Verrucomicrobiota bacterium
GCATCAATCATGGTGAGAAGTAAATGGGACGCTGCATCTTTTGAAATGATTGTTTACAATGAATAATATCTGAAATATTGATGAACTATGGATTTGGCGGACCTGAATATTTTCGCAACCATCGCTCGTTATGGCAGTATCACTAAGGCGGCGGAACGCCTGAATACCGTACAGTCGAACGTGACCACACGGCTTCGCTTGCTAGAAGAAGATCTGGGTGTGTCTCTGTTTCAGCGGCATCATCACGGGGTGTCGTTAACCCGGTTCGGACGGGATCTTTTGCCCTTCGCGCACCAAGTTGATGCCCTGATGCAGAAAGCGCGGCAAACGGTATCTGGTAACCAAAAAGTGCCGGGCCAACTGCGGTTGGGCTCTCTTGAAACCACAGCGGCGGCGCGTCTGCCGTCCTTATTGAGAGCCTTTGTGCCTCACCATCGGGCCGTTGACCTTGCGATCGAGACGGGCACGACGCGAGGCCTTATTCAAGCCGTACTGGAATATCATCTGGACGGAGCGTTTGTAGCCGGCCCGGTCGACCACGATGACCTGGATCAAACCCTCGGTTTTGCTGAAGAGTTGGTGCTGGCGACTTCCCCCGAGTGCAAGTCGATCACGGCCGCCCTGGGAGAGGGGGGTATTCCCAAGGTGTTCGTGTTTCGGGTGGGCTGTTCATACCGCCAAAGATTAGAGGCGTATTTGGGACTGCGCGGGTTAAGCCTGATCAATCAGCTCGAGATGGGTACATTGGAGGGTATTATCGGGTGCGTCAGCGCTGGGTTAGGTGTAACGATGTTGCCGCTGTCGGTGATTCAATCTTATGCGAACCGTGGCGAGATCGCTGTACACCGGTTGCCAGCGGATGAGGGCAGAGTCGAAACCGTTTTCATAACCAGGCGCGGCTCAGTGCATTCGCCTGCGCTTGCCGAATTCATCCGGGTCTTGCGGGAACATGCCGAACCCGTAAAAATCAGCCGGCAGGCGCGACCATCTCGGAACGGATTAGGGCGAGGAGGACGGTAGTCGCTGTCGATTTGCCGAACCTATGCAAACGACTTCTTGCTCACGCTCGACTGCACTCAGGTGCTTGCTACGCACAAAGGAACTCTTATGGCAGCTTACGTTATTTCTGAAATTAAGGAAGTCGTCGATAACGCATTGATGGAGAAGTACCGCAGTCTGGCCCAAGCGGCGATTGCTCGATATGGAGGACGTTACCTTGTTCGGGGTGGCGCACTAGAGATCTTGGAAGGTGATTGGCCTACGGGGCGCTTGGTCGTGGTCGAGTTCCCAACCACGGAGCAAGCGAAAAAATGGTATCACTCTTCGGAGTACGCCGAAGCGCTCGAAGTTAGTCGGGCGGCGCTCAAGCGGCGGATGATACTGGTTGAAGGAAGAGCTTGATCGACTCTTTTTGATCGACATCAATTTCGAATGCATGAGCAGCCTGATTCAAAAGCAGGTGGAACTTGCCAGATCCGGACTGAGCCCGCGGGTCATTGGCGGATGCGATCGGGCCGGGCAGTGATGGCAGATGCTCAATTTATCCGAGGTTTACTGCCTTTTGTTGTCCGATCTGGTGGTTGGCTCAGTTAATGATTTCTGGCGGCGAGGGTCGCATGGGGCGGGCCAAAATGCGGACAAGGCCAAACACTCCGAATGCGAGCTTGCCCTAGCTACCGGCCAGCGACGCGCGCCGGCCGATGCCCGGCATTGAGTCTGAGGATGACCTGAGAAAGAAATTCTTACGCTCCACCGTCATCCATTTGCGGAGACCTCTTAAAAGAAAGGGCAGTGACGCCGGGCCCGGTGCAAATCCGGGTAGGAACAAACGCGAGTCTAGGTTGTGCAAACCATAGGTCCCGGCTGCGATCCGGCGTTTCCCGATTGCCGCCAGGCGAGCGTTGTAGCAGCGCATCAACCGGCCGAACATTTGCCCGATCGGTCCGCCATAAGGCAACTCGGAGTAACGATGCGGATGATTACTGTAGGCTTGGCGGACAGGACCGATGAAGTAAGCACCGATGTCGAGATAAAAGGCGACGGTCATCAGTTCAGCGTCACCAAGATAATAGTACTTATCTTTGTAAACGCTTTCGAACCAGGTGTGGAACTGTTTTTGGTACAGATGATTGTAGCGATCCCGGGTCGCGGTGATGTCTTTGCCAGCAAAAGCGTCCGTAAGAATCTCAAAGGCAGCGTAGCAGGTGTAAGAAATGAAATCGAAGCCCTGGCTGTAAAGCGGATCCAGAAAACCGGCTGCATCACCGACCAAAACCCATCCATCACCCATGGTCTGACTGGCAGAGAACGCCAGGTTGGAACGAGCGTGAACGTCCTTCTCAATGCATTCGGCGTCGCAAAGGGACTTCTTCCCGACCGGATGGCTCATGAGGTGGCTTTTCAATCTGGCACCCAGGTTTGGTCCGGGAGGCAATTCAAAAATCCGGCTGTCATAAACCAGACCTACACTACAATCACCGCCTTTGAGGGGAATTAACCAGCCCCACCAGCCGTAGCCCATCAGGTGATTTGTCGCCCACTGTCGCATAGCCCAGCAGGGTTCCGCGAACCCGGGCGCGCTTTCCCAGATCTCTGGACCATCCAAATCTGTTGTCTTTTGAAACCGGGCCCAGACAGCATTGATCGGATGTGTTTCCAGTGGTCGAAAGAGTTTGAGTTTCCTCGACAGTATGGCGTTTCGTCCAGTGGCGTCTATTACCCAACGCGCCGAGATTCGGCGGTCTTCGTCTCCGATGCGGACCTGAATCTGATTGTTACCTTCGCCGCCTAAGTCCAGATCTTGTACTTTGGCGGGGCGCCAAAGCTGGCAACCGACATGCAATGCCTTGCTCAGGATCGCCTCGTCTAGCTTAGAGCGGTCTAGTTGGAATGCCGGCAGCCTGGTCTGGTGTTTCGGCCCGATCTCAGCGCAACGGGTGTAGCAATCCTCGCTCTTTTGATAGAACCACATCCGGAGGCCGGATTTGGTGATCTGTTCGTGTCCGAGATGGTTTGATAAATTCAAAACCCGCGTCAAGAAACAGGCACCTACCTCGCTGGTGGACTCGCCAACTTTTCGGTCGAATTCGGCGGCCTTTTCGAGGATCAGCACCCGCAGTGATGGCGTCTTGCGTTTCAATAGGAACGCCGTCGAGGCGCCCGCGATTGCTCCCCCTATAACCACAACATCGTAGGTGGGTTCCATTCGGATAAAAAGATCCAGTTTTGGGCCTGGTTATTCAAGCTTCTTTACTGATCCTCTTCTGGATCGGGTGCAGGCCGCGCTGGAACGCTCACCGAGAAGATGCTTGCGCCGCCGGTCCTCACGACGAATTTCGCCAGGAAGCCGGCGCGCCGCGCCTATGCGCAAACCCTCGTGCTCGGACCGTGGCGCTCCGAAGGGCTGAAAATGGTCGCGGGTGCCCGCTGACCCTACTTCTGAATTGCTTGCTCTTCCGATTCCAAAGGCGTGATCCTGACCGAGTTGGGAACCTCGGGGCTAACCTCGGAGACTTTTTTGGTCTCGAAAAGTCCGAGCGCGTCCCGCACACGATCTGCATCCGGAAAATCCATTTCAACGGCAACGTCAGGAGTGAGCACTTGAATGGTGAAACTCTCACGGTCCGGCATTACGTGAACTTTTGTGACGTCATCATAGAAAATGATCCCGCTGTCGTCTGCCCCTGTGTTCCCGTTCTGGCCGGTAATGGAGAACTCGTCTGTTGCCTGTTCGATAATCTTTAAATGCGTCATGTGCGGATCAGATCTTGCCGTGATCGACGAAAATTCCTTGAACTGGTGTTTTTTCAACTATGGAGCACGCCCCTGTATCAACCTGACCACCAAGACGATGAGGGCGATGACCAATAGTATATGGATCAAGCCGCCTCCGATATGGCCTATGAGTCCGAGGGCCCACAGCACGATAAGGATGACAATAATTGTCCAGAGCATAAGAGACGTTTCTGTTAGGATCTTAACATCAAGTATTAATGTTTTATGGTTAAGCACTCAAGTTTCGCTGCCGGGGTGGAGAATGGACGTAACTGTATTTCTGTCAGTTCCACCTTGTGGGAAAGACTTCAGTTCGTCCAGAGAACTCCGATGTCTTGCTCGGGAGGAAGCCGCTGATTTACAACAAGGGTATTCGATAGCCCGGGCCAACTAGCGGGGCTGGAATCTCACGTCCAGACTAATTCCAGAACGCCGAGTTTCGCGTAGTGGTATCGCCGGTTTCGGTCGTCGGGCAGATTCGCATCGGTCTTATAGCACTTAAATTTGGCGCAGCACTCGCCGCCGACGGGGACGGGAGGGTCGAGGCGGCAAATTTTCAGGCCGAGTCGATCAAGGCCCTCTTGTAGTTGTTCGTGAATTTGCTCCGGGGGCTGGTCCTCTGGGTCTCTTATTAATCCCATTTTCCAAACCGGAACTCCATCGACTATCACTTGGAAGCTCTGGTTGTAGTAATGCACAGATACAAAGTTGAATAGATTTTAATCATTTCTCCACATAATAATTCGCGGCGGTTCCGATTTCTGGGCGATTTGGCGTAAGGCTACGCATGGATCCCGTCTCATAAATGCCCTCTTTTCGGAGCGATCAAAATGGGCCGCCTTGAAAAATGGCCAATCTGCAGTGTAGTTTTTGGGGGCGGCTATGAACGGACGCGATCGACAACCATTCGGGCGCAAGCGCCGAGCTGAGACGGAAGAGGCAGATGTTCGGTGGTCAGGAACGAAACCTTGGCAGGAAATAGTGCCTTTAGGCGTCGTTCTGACCTCCGTTACGGCCCTCATTTTCGCGGCCTTAAGCCTGGTGCACACCAACACCTCTAACTCGAGTACCCAAGCAAAAGAACCGGAATTTGCTTTAGCCAGCCCAACCAATTCTCCTTTAATGACTGGAGCAGAAAACCCCGTTCCGGTGGAGCCGGCGCCGGCGCCTTCGCCGGCGGCGGCTGCCAGAGCTGAATCGCCCACTGAGCATCTCCAATCCGCAACACCGGCGCAGCTGGGGGCAGGAACATTAACGCAGAACTCCCAAGGTCCAAGCCGTGATGCTTCCGCCGCTGAAAACGAACACGCGGCCAGCACGCCGGTACCAAAGTCCGTCGGATTCCGGCAACAGCACAACGTTGCCAGTACGACCTCCAAACCGGCGCCACGACCTTCGGCAGCGGCCGAAGAAACTAGCCGGGACGAACCAGAATCCTTCCGCGCACGGGCGGAGGAAGCGCGCTCGCATGCGGAACGCAAAAGAGAGCGCATCGAGCACCTCTATCAGCGGCATCTGATCTCAGAGGCAGCGTACGCGAAAGGTCAGGAAGAGTACCAGCACGACATGACAAAATACGAAAACCAGATCGCGAATTACGAGAATCAGGTCGTGAAATATCGTAGTCAGTGACTGGGGCGAGATGAGAGTTACCGCCTCATGCGGTGGGATCGCCAGTGACAAAGGAGTTAGCAGCATCAGGGCTTCGGAATCAGTCTTTGCGGTCATCGTGAAAGCCTCGGACCAAGATTGGAGCGGGTGAAGGGAATCGAACCCTCGTTTCCGACCGCTAGCGCCTAAGGTTTCCTCGAGTAAAACCTCAAAACTAGATAACAACTAGATAACAGCGTTTCAGAGCTTCATTTTTCGAACACTCGAAATTGCCAGCCGATCGGCTCTGGAACTTGATCTGCACCCGGCAGGGCTCGAACCTGCAAATGGCGCGGCAAATAACCGCGCTGAGAGGGGCCCGCGGAGCAGACTTTATGAACCGGGCGAATCCTGTAATTCCCGCCCTGCCGCTAATTCGCAGACTATACATTGTTGTTAGTTCTTCCAGGTGCGTCGATGTCACCTTATTTACGGCCAATTCCGAAGCTTAGCGTGCTTTATATTCCGTCTCGTGCGGCACCCAACCGCGCCGTAAAAGTGACGATATTGCCAAGCCGCTTCCCGCTGCAATTGAGCCTCGGACCACGACTTGTCTTTGAAGCGCATGCAAGACATCAGCGAGA
>JAFAVN010000021.1 GCA_019242435.1 Verrucomicrobiota bacterium
CAGCAGCAATCGCCATCATGGGAAGATCCTCGATTTCCTCTATGCGCGCCCGACGTTACTGGAAGAAGCGAAGGCGAAAGAAGCCAAGGCAAAAAATCAAAGCCTTGATCTGGAGGAGGCGGTTCGCGCTATCGGTGATCGAACCCAATGGCGCATCGACTTGCCCGACCCTTTCACCGACGCGTTGCTTCTGTTAGTACTCGCTGCGGCAGTTCTGTTGGGTCTGCTGGTTATTTCCGGCTTTGGGTGAAAGTAAGTCTGGACGACGGATATAACCTGCCGTGCTGGCCAGCTCATCCCTGGAGGACTGGAGGATAGCCGCTTTGCCGCCCGCCTTCAGACTATGCCGCGGCTCGACAGCCCTGCGTTAGGAAATATCGGGGTTGCGGGCCGCGACATAGACTTTGCGGAGTCGCCGGTCCCGTCAGCCCGCCACCGGCTCAGCCGTGGCGGGTTTCTTAGCGCCTTCTAACCCAGTTAGAAATTCTTCATGCGTCAATGGATGAGAGAACATGGGAAAGTCATTTTCGATCGCATTTTCATGCGCTTCATTGCTGACCGTGGCGGCGCAATCTTTGAGTGTGATCACATTGTAACCAAGTTCGTACGCGGTCCGCATAGTTGATTCCACGCAACAGTTGGTAAGGAATCCCGCCAACGCTACATTTTCAATTTTGCGACTTCGTAAGATGAAATCGAGATTCGTGGTTGCGAAACCATCGAGACCTCGTTTCCCTTCGACCACAATATCAGCTGGTTGCGGCTTCAATGCGTCAACGATTTCCGCACCCCAGGTTCCTTTCTGAAACGTTTCTCCGTCCTTGCATCCCTTCAGAATGCCATATGGCGTGCTGCTGATCTCGCGGAAATCAGGCGCAAACTGGATCGGTACATGGACGATGGTAGCACCGGCTTTCCGGGCTTCGTTAACGGTCTCAACCGTATTTTCCAACATGCTGGTACTTTCCATCACCGGTTTAACCGCTTCATGAAGCTTACCTCCCTCGGTAGTGAAATCGTTTTGGAACTCGATAAGGACTACAGCCGTATTCTTTGGATTCATAAGTTTATTGGCGGATTGGTGGACCGCTAGGAACGTCTCCCGGCTCACATCGATGTCAATGTAGGAACGAGCGCGAATGCTGAGAACGTCAGCAATGGCCGATGCGCGGAAATCGCCCGATGTCCTGGAGGGGAGCCGCTTTGTAGGTGGGCAACGCTATATCGGTTTCTAACAGGCGGCTCCCGGGAACGATCCACCGCTTGCTTCCGGCCGCCCGGCCGTTAAAAGGGAAAATCAACAATAAATGGCTGGAGACCATTGGGTGTCTCCCGGGAGCCGCCTGCTCGTCGCCGATAGAGTTGCCCACCTATAAAGCGGCTCCCCTCCAGGGCGTTGGGTTTAATGCGTGTGTTGGGTATTAATGCGTGTGTTGAGCATCACCGCAGGGTTGAGCATCACCTCAGGGTTGGGCACCACCACAGGTTTGGCATCATCACAAGTTGGGCGTCACCACAGATTGAGCATCACCACGGGTTGGGCATTCACCACGGGTTGGGCATTCACCACAGGTTTGGCATCACCACAGGTTTGGCATCAGCGCAGGTTTGGCATCAGCGCAGGTTTGGCATCACCACGGGTTTGACATCACCACGGGTTTGGCATCACCACGGGTTGGGCATTAATGCGTGTATTGGGGTATTAATGCGTGTGTTGGGTATCAATGCGTGTGTTGGGCGTCACCACAGGTCGGGCATCACCACAGATTACGCATCACCGAATGTTGCGTATTTGCCGGCGCTCACGGTGTTCCCGCTGGTTCCCGTCGGTTTTCCCGTTCCCATTGCCTCGTCGCCTCGTCTTGTTATGTTGAGCTATGTCATTAGACCCAGATCTTGGTATTGACTCGGTCGAATGGTACAACCTGCACGCGGAATCAATTGTACAACGCCACGAGGCGATTCGGGCTAGCGATGCTAATGCCTGGCTAAGGAGCGAGTTGCCGCTTCCACCGGCAAACGCCTTGGATGTGGGAGCAGGGGCAGGACGCGATTCTGTATGGCTTAATTCGCTCGGGTACAACGTCCTAGCAGTGGAGCCGTCTCCTCAAATGGCTGCGTACGCGCGGCAACTCGGCCGTTCCAAGCAGGTTGAATGGATTGATGACCGGCTACCTCACCTGGTAAAGGTTAAATCCAGGAAATCGAAGTTCGATTTTATTCTCGTGAATTCAGTCTGGATGCATGTGCGCCCAAGGGACAGGGCTTCCGCATTGACCGCTCTGCTGCACTTGCTTTCTTCGGGAGGAAAGCTTGCCATTGCTTTTTGTCAGGGTAATTCCAGTGCGAATCGGCCTTTCTTTGAGTGCCGCGGAGAGGAGATTATTGATATTGCGACCGCCCAAGGCGGACAATTGCTCAAATATTCCAAGGGCATTGCGGCTCCGATGTCACCGCCCTGGGTTCGGATCTTACTCCGCAGGCCGATTATTTAGGCTGGATTGCACGCACGCCTAGTCAGCCAGGTGTCGCGTATCGGCATGTGCGCGCATCCGCCTGTCGCGGTTTCGGCGTGTCGGCCTCAAATAAGGGCCCGTCGGATTTGGGCCGGGACACCCGGCTTCCTGGGCTTGTGAGAAATGCAGGCTCCTGATAAACGGGAAGCATCATGTTCGAGTTCGAGCTCCCGAATCCATTACATCCGGCGATCGTTCATTTCCCGATCGTCCTCACGTTGCTGGGAACTGTATTGGCTTTGTTGTCGATTATTACTCGCCGCCTTTGGCTACCTCAGTACGCAGCGCTCATTTTGGTGCTGGCAACTATTGGAGCCCAGGTCGCAGTGATAACTGGCGATGCGCAGGATCAGTTATTCTCGACCCTGACCACCGAACAAAAGAACCTTGTCGAAACTCATTCCGATATGGGCGAGAACGGACGCACCGCCTTGATTGTAGCGGCCGCTCTTGCCCTTATCGCGCTGGCCCTGCACCGGTTTGGTGCTACCCGCCGCGTTTTCGCACTGCTAACCACTTTGGCGGGCTGCGTCGCTTGTTTCTTCGTGTTGCGGGCTGCCCAGCTTGGTGGCCATCTGGTTTTCCAGCATGGGATCGGTGGGCAGCGTGAGCCTGCAGCCGCGGCATCGCCTTCTCCGGCCGAGAGTCCGGCTGTGTCTCCGAATGCGCAATAGGGACAGGACACCAGGGTCTAGGTGGCGCTCAGCGCGCGGATGCCTACTACGAGCCATGCAATCAAGCCTGCATTTCTCATCAACCGAGTCGCTAACCCTTTTCCAAGTGCGGAATTTGTGAGAAATGCAGGCTAGCGCCTCCGAAATCCTTGTTCTCACAGCCGCAGTTCGATTCGCAAAAACATCAGCTTAGGACCATTCTAGATAATGAAATCCACTAAGATCGGGTTCGTAGGCGTCGGTCGCATGGGTGCAAATATGGCCCGGCGTTTGAAAGATATGGACTATCCGATAGTCACCGTCTTTGATTCGCACCGCTCAGTTGCCACCGCGCTCGCAGAAGAGCTCGGATCTGAAGCTCCGGAGACCGTTTCTCGGGTCAGTGAGTTATCGGATGCGATTTTTACGGTGGTTACCGATGATGCCGCCATGCGCGAGATCTATTTCGGAACTGACAATTTATTCAAAAATGCGTCCGGTCGTCTTTTCGTCAATTGCGCAACCATCAGCCCCGCGGTTCACGTTGAGATTGCGAGCAAGGGCACGGAACTCGGCGCTAACATCATCGAGGCACCAATGGCCTCGAGTGTGACTCACGCTCGAGAGGGTAAACTCTTCTTCATGCTGGGTGGTGACCGGTCGGTTTGTGAAAAGGCTGAGCTGCTTTTAAAAGATCTGAGTGTGAAAATGCAATATATCGGAGGTCCCGGTAAGGCCGCGGAACTGAAGGCGCTGCTCAACATGGTGATGAACATTAACACAGCGGGCTTGGCTGAGGGGTTGGGTTTGGCGGATGCGCTCGGTTTGGATTTGAAAGTGGTGGTTGAAGTTTTCTCACAGACCGGGGCTAATTCGCGCGTTCTGGAAACCGACGGGCCTGACATGTTGGCTCGGGAGCACAGCACGTTCTTTTCAGCTGCTCATGCGGCCAAAGACAGCGGCATTGCGCTGAACCTGGCCAAAGACCAAGGACTCGATCTTCCCTTGTTGGAAGCATCCAAACGCCAATATGACTGGATGATCGAAGCCGGTCTTGGTGAAATCGATAAATCCGGTATTTCGGAACTGACCTTTCGTTCGCGGCGCCCCTGACAACCAGCAGTCGCCGACGGCGGACAATGGAGATGGGAACTTTCAAACTGACAGATGCTTCAACCTGGACCGATATTCGGAGCCGCGACGGCACCAAATTGTTCTGCCGCCAATGGAGAATTGGAAGTGCTGCCAGGGGTTCGATTCTGCTGGTTCCCGGCCTCGGCGAACAGTCGGGTCGTTATCTGCATGTGGGCGATTTTTTTCGGCAGGCAGGATTTGAAGTAATCGCGATCGACCTTCGAGGTCACGGGCGCAGTGCCGGGCCGCGTGGCTATGTTGAGCGGTACGGAGATTTTCTGGATGACGCGCGCGCGGCGATCAGTTTGGCAAAGGCTCACCCTCTGCTTGTGCTGGGACACAGTTTCGGAGGACAGCTTGCGTTGGCGCTAGCGAGCAGGAAGGAACCGAATATAGCCGGATACATTACGAGTGCTCCCTGGCTGGGGTTGACCTCGCCGCCGGCTGCCTGGTTGGTCGGGCTCGGAGCTCTATCAAATATTTTTGTTCCCAAGCATCGATTCGCGACCGGCCTCGAGTCAAAGGCGATGTCGACCGACCAAGCTCACCTGGATTCGCTGGCAGACTTGGATCTCGATCATTGCTGGATTACCGCCCGCGCTTACTTCGAGATCACAGCGGAGGCGCGTCGTTTGCTAAAACATCCATCGGCCAATGCCCCGGTGTTGATCGCGCACGGAGACGTTGATCAGGTGACTTCGACCGAGGCTGCCAGGGCCTTTTTCAAGGTCCTGAAAGCGCCGGCCAAAGAGCTCAAGATTTATCAAGGCTACCTTCACGAATTGCACAACGAAATCGGGCGGGAGCGTGTGCTGCAGGACTACCTCGATTGGATCGAGAAGGTCGTATTCGCGGTGAAAACCGGCTAGATCCGTTACTCAAACCGGATTCCCTGGGCCAAGGGTAATTCTGAGGAGTAATTAATCGTTACTGTTTGGCGACGCATATAGGCTTTCCAGGAGTCGCTGCCACTTTCCCGGCCACCACCCGTATCCTTCTCGCCACCAAAGGCGCCGCCAATTTCCGCGCCGCTGGTGCCGATATTAACATTCGCAATACCGCAATCGCTCCCGACGGTTGACAGGAAAAGCTCGGTCTCGCGTACGTCGTTTGAGAAGATCGCAGACGAAAGACCTTGAGGGACCGAGTTGTGGATCGCGATCGCTTCTGAAAAGTGCTCGTAGCTGATTACATACAAGATGGGCGCGAAAGTCTCTTCCTGAACGATTGGCCATCCGGACTCAGCTTTTATAATGACAGGCTCGACGTAGAGTCCGCCGGGATGGGCCAAGCCGAGTAATTTTCCATCACCCGCCACTATTGTTCCTCCGACGGCCTTTACGCGTTGCAGTGTTCTCTCCATCGCCTCGACAGCCGCTTGGTCTATCAATGGGCCCATGAGAATGTCTGGATCGAGGGGATTTCCGATCCGCACCTGTCGATATGCCGCGGTGAGCGTTTGCAGTACGGCATCCAGGATTGACCGGTGAACGATCAGCCGCCGTGTCGTTGTGCAGCGCTGTCCGGCTGTTCCAACTGCTCCAAACAGGACAGCTCGTTGTACCAGTGCGAGGTCGGCACTTGGTGTGACAATGATGGCGTTGTTCCCACCGAGTTCGAGTAAACTCTTCCCCAGCCGAGCTGCCACTGTCTCTGCCACTTGGCGTCCCATATGCGTTGAGCCTGTGGCTGAGACCAGTGGAATCCGGCGATCGGCTGCCAACCACTGCCCGGTCTCCCGCCCACCGCATACCAAGCCGAAAATTGCAGGATCAATTCCGGATCGGCTGCAAACCTCCGCAGCGATTTTGGTGCAAGCGATCGCGGTAAAAGGAGTTTTTTCGGACGGCTTCCAAACCACGGCGTTACCGGTCACCACCGCGATCATCGCGTTCCAAGACCAGACAGCAACCGGGAAGTTAAAGGCGCTGATCACAGCAATGACTCCGAGCGGATGCCACTGCTCAAACATACGATGTTGTGGCCGTTCCGAAGCAATGGTCAATCCGTATAGCTGCCGCGACAGTCCATTAGCGAAGTCGCAGATATCAATCATCTCTTGGACTTCGCCCTCGCCTTCCGCCACAATTTTCCCCGCTTCCAGAGTTACTAACTTCCCGAGACTGGGCTTCACGGCTCGCAATTGGTCACCGATCTGACGCACGATTTCCCCGCGCTTCGGCGCAGGCAGCAGCCTCCACGAAGCAAACGCGCGAGTAGCTGCCTCTACGGTCTTTTCATAGTCAGCCTGCGTAGCTTGGCGTACCCGTCCGATCAGGCTCCCATCAATTGGGGAATATTTCTCCAGCACCGCGCCGCTGCCGGACCATGCTCCGCCAAAAACGCCGCTCTCATCCTGGGACAACCGTAACCGGTCAAAAACCTCGCGTCGGACCGCTAATGTATCGAACTTGGAAGTTTTCATAACCACGAATGGACACGGACTGTAACCGCGAATGGATCCGCCTTCGTGTTCATTCGGGTGCGTTCGCGGTAAATTCTCTTTTTCCAGCGCCTTCGTAGCTCTCCAGTTTTTCGCATCGATGCGCGGTTCAGGTGTGGATAGTGAAGCGTGGCGCGACGGTTTCGGCTTCGCCATAGACACGGCCGCACCATTGGGTCTCAAAAAATTGGGTAAGGCTAACTGACTCCTGGTTGACGAAGCCGCTTGCTAACTGTTTCGCGGAGAATAGTTCAAGTACGGCTACCAGGCCGGCCGCAGTCGAGAGTTGAATGGCGGATAGTGCACGGCCGCTTACTTGACCGGCATAGATCTTCTTAACAAAGCTTCGCTGCAAGAGTGAGCCGCCATCGGATCCTACGGTATTAACATAGACAACGACTACATCATTGAATGTCAAGGGAACTTCCTGATCGAAGATCTGGGTCAATACTTCCTGTTTCTGGCTCAGATTAAGGTCGAACAGCAAAAACTTCATCAAGTCGCGATGCCCCGGATAGCGAAGGGTTTTGTAACTCAGCTCGTTTACCTTGCCCTCGAACGTCTCGCACATGGTCGCCGCTCCGCCGGATGTGTTGAATGCCTCATATTCTACACCGTCAATGGTTAAGCGTTCAAGCCCGTCGAGTGGAGTAGTGACTAATCGTCTGCCCTGGGTCAACGCCTCACCAAATTGGCAATATTCATTGATCAGCCCGGCGGTGCTCCAGCTGAGGTAATATTTCATTTGATTACTAGCGGACAATGGCAACGCG
>JAFAVN010000048.1 GCA_019242435.1 Verrucomicrobiota bacterium
CATCTCGCCGGCAAAGCATCTTTCGGGTTGTTATCCCTCAATTGGTTCCCGCGGCGTTGACCGGATTCACCTTGGCTTTTGCCCGGGCTCTGGGGGAGTACGGCTCGGTCGTTTTTATCTCTGGCAATATGCCAATGAAAACCGAAATCGTCCCTTTGCTCGTCGTGGTTGAGCTGGACCAATTCCATTATACCGAAGCCACGGTTATCGCAGCGATGATGCTGGTCGTATCGTTGCTGCTTTTATTTTTGATTAACGGCCTGCAACGGTGGGGCAAGCTGCGGATTGAAGGCACTGTTTGAAATATGGAACGCATTATTCCAGTCAGTCACCCCACGATTCGGGATCCATGGCCAATTCGGGCCGTTTTGGTGGGCGTTGCCATCGCTTTCTCTGTCCTCTTCCTGCTGGTCCCGCTTTTTGCCGTCTTTTATGAAGCTTTCCAAAAGGGCGTTTTTGCCTACCTGTCAGCGATACAGAAGCCGGCAGCTCAATCTGCTATTCAGCTAACCTTGTTAGTAGCCTCTATCGCTGTACCGGCGAACTTGATCTTTGGCCTGGCGGCGGCCTGGGCGATCGCTAAATTCCAATTTCCCGGCAAAAGTCTACTGATTTCTTTGATCGATCTGCCGTTTGCGGTTTCGCCGGTTACCTCCGGCTTAGTTTTTGTTCTACTCTTTGGTGCTCGCGGCTGGTTTGGACCATTGTTAAGCGCCTGGAATATCAAGATCATTTTTGCGGTACCGGGAATCGTCTTGGCCACGGTTTTTGTCACGTTCCCGTTTGTGGCCCGGGAACTAATTCCGCTGCTCCAATCCCAGGGTAGCGACGAAGAACAGGCTGCGCTTTCGTTAGGAGCCAATGGCTGGAGCACATTCTGGCGAATCACCGTTCCGAAAGCACGTTGGGGAATTCTTTACGGTGTGATTCTTTGCAATGCTCGAGCGATGGGCGAATTCGGGGCTGTGTCTGTCGTTTCGGGCCATATTCGAGGTTTAACCAACACTATCCCTCTACATGTCGAGGTGTTGTATAATGATTATGATTATGTCGGTGCGTTTGCCGTGGCCTCGCTGCTTACCTTACTGGCCCTGGTTACTTTGGTAATCAAAGGCCTGCTCACCTGGCGCATGCAGGAACGAGCGTTCTGATTTGGAAAGGACCGGCTTCATGCGGATCGAAGCTCAACAACTGGCTCGACGATTCGGCGCCTTCGTGGCGCTTGACGGGGTTTCTCTTTCAGTCGGTGAAGGTGAGTTAGTAGCGTTACTCGGTCCTTCGGGCTCGGGCAAAACCACTCTTTTACGGCTGGTAGCCGGACTCGATTTTCCCGATTCTGGTCAGATTTTATTCGATGGCGCCGATGCCACCGCCGTGCCGATCCAGAAACGCCAAGTCGGTTTTGTTTTCCAGAACTATGCCCTGTTCCGTCACATGAGCGTTGGCCAGAACGTAGCCTTCGGCCTCGAGGTGAATCGCAAGAAATTCCAAATGACCGGCCGACAAATCCGGGAACGGGTGAGCGAGCTATTACGCCTCGTTCAACTGCCAGGCTTCGAAAATCGCAGGCCGCATCAACTTTCCGGCGGCCAACGGCAACGGGTAGCACTAGCTCGCGCACTTGCTATCGAACCTCGGATTCTTTTGCTCGACGAACCGTTCGGCGCTTTGGACGCCAAGGTTCGCAAGGAGCTGCGCGCTTGGGTTCGGGGTCTACAGCAAAAACTAAAAATCACAACCATCTTCGTGACCCACGACCAGGAAGAAGCCCTCGAGCTTTCCGATCGGGTTGTGGTGATGAACCACGCCAGAATCGAGCAAATCGGTACCCCTGCCGAAGTCTACGATTATCCTGCTACCCCGTTTGTGTGGGAATTCCTGCGCGGAACAACCTCGCGCGAGCTGGCAACGTGAAGCCATGGATCCGTCCTGTTAGGTGGACGGTAGAACGACCAGTGACGAGCTGAAAACTGATAATGCTTTTGACAGAGGTAAGCCGTTCTCTGATAGCCGCCGATCACACCGTACCCTCCCGGACGGATTCCGATGGCTGCTTTTTCCAGGCATTTCATGCCTGGCTACGATTACTCAGTCCCTCCGGGACAAGGGTCAACTGCGTGATCCACGCTGATCTCAGAGAATCAAAAGAGCATCTTACAAGTACGGGCATCACGATTTAATCACCTCCTGAGATCCTCGATGCGAGATCCTGACTCTTTTAGGTTACCAAGCCCATCGCACCGAAGTTACCGGCTCAGAAGATGTTTTAGTACTTGAGAATCCTCGACAAAAACTGCCGAGTTACTTCAGTTTGCGAATTATCGAACACTTGTGATGGCGGGCCGCACTCCAAAATTCGCCCGTGGCTTAACACCGCGACTTGATCAGCCACCCGGCGGGCAAAACCCATTTGGTGTGTAACCAACAGAAAGTCACGCCCTTCTTCTCGGAGTTCTTCGATTAAATCCAATACTTCCCCTGTCATCTCCGGATCTAAAGCAGAGGTAGGCTCGTCAAACAGCAACAATTTCGGTTTGATAGCGATTGCCCGGGCAATCGCTACTCTTTGGCGTTGTCCGCCGGACAAAAGAGCCGGCTGTTTGTGAGCGTGTTCAATCAGTTGAAACCGCTTTAAGATATCTTCCGCGATCTGCCGAGCGTCGCTTGGCGAGTATCGGTGCACCTTTTCTAGCGGCAACGTTACATTCGCAAATGCTGTCAGATGCGGAAAAAGATTGAAGCTTTGAAAAACCGTCCCAACGCTGCGTCGATGTTCTCGGAGCATTTTTTCCTGGAACACGATCTCCTTATCATTTAACCAGACTTCGCCCCGGTCAGGGCGTTCCAGGCCGGCGATCACCCGCAGCAATGTCGATTTCCCCCCGCCCGACGGTCCGATTAACGCCAGGGTATGAACACGCTCCAGGGATAGCGAAATTTCGCGCAGCACGGCTTGCGAACCGTAGCTTTTGCTTAGGTAGCGAATTTCAAGTTTCATACTATGCCGTTCTGATCAATCATGATCAGTCTAGAGTAGACTCTGTTGAGATCGGCTCCAGTACTTGAGTCACGGGCGATTCTGTGCAAAAAAATACGGATTAAATCGGCTGATTCTAATTGCTCTGTTACGCCTGCCTATCAGACGAACCAACACTCACAGCGCAACAACAACGGAGGCTACGCTATGACAACCCTGTCAAGAATATTAAAATCAGCAAAGCCTTATAACGACGGGCTGAATTACCGCACTTTATTTGATCATTACAGCATAAGTAGCCATTGGCCACCATACCGGGGTCGGGGGACTCTATTGCTTTTATGATGGGGATGGGCAGCCTACTTATATAGGCAAAAGTGTAAATCTCCGTGACCATATCGGGGAACACGTGAGTGGCGGAAGCGGGATTAATGTCTGGTTTTGCCTGAAGCACAAATCAACTCTGGATCTGTGACAGGATGGCGGGATGAAGAGAGGCCGGGTGTTAGCGAACCGCTACCGCCAAAACGACGGATCGAAATCGTCGTTTGTCTCCTGTTCACTTTCCTCGTGAGTGTGCAGCCTCGTGCTCAACACCTGGGGCGTCATCAGCGGCGATCCAGCTTTGGCCATGGTCATGAGTTGCCGATCATCGGCGTTTATGTTGGCCGGATTACCTCCACTCGGAAAGACGTGAGGGGCCGCGTTATCGATGACGGTGCGGGTCGCTCCGTTGCCCGAGTAACTGATCTGGTGCCGGTATTGGATTACGTAGACCGACGAGCTGATGGCCTCGAAGTCGCCTGTCGCCTTATCTCGGAAACAGAAGATCGGCCGGAACACCCGCTTAGTGGAGATGAAGCGTAGAAAACGCGTCACGCTCGCAGCGTTCGTGATGGTGTGCGGGAAAAAATACAGGGGGTGGTCGCTGAACCCCGCGCTGACCTTCAAGCCAGCAGGTTTGCCGGCCCGCGATGGAGCTCTCTCAACCTTAAAACGCTTTGAGGCAATCCGAGTCCAAGGCTGGATCGAAGTTTCCGTATCGACTTCAAACGTGGCAGGCATGCCGATGTGGACGGCTGTAGTGCCATTGCTCTTACGCTGGCCCCAGTAATCAAGATGAATATCGAAGGACTGAATCCCTTGCACGAATCCGAACTCGAAGCCGGCTTTCAGTTGGGCTTCGTTGAGTGGTCTGTTATCTTTGCCCACCACTACGGACGAGGCGAAGAACAGGATAGCGTCCGGGACGAGGCCGCTGTTGAACAGCGGCGTGCGGGCTGCCAGGGCAGTCTCGATCGCCACCATGTTCGGGAGTGTAACCATCGACGTTACAAACAGGCGATTGCCGAAATCCAGCCCGACTGTCGCGGGTGCCGGCAGATCGACATGGAACTCATGGGCATCGTCGTCGAAGTTCAACATGGTGTCGGTCTTTGCAAGTGGAAGCGGAGGCGACGATTCTTGGTTCGGGTCAGACTAGCCGACCGGAGATCGGGCGTAGGGCGCCGGCGAAGAACTCGTCAGAGCTCTCCGCCTCAAATTTCAGCAACTCGTCGTCGAGGCTGCGGATAGTCAACTTGCCGACGATGTCGTCGGCCTGCGTCTGATAAGCCCGATTGACGATGTTGCGCTTCTTCTTGTACGCCAGCACGGCGCCGGCGGTGGTCTTGCCGTAAACCCTCTCTGCCAACTCGGTATCATCGATCGGCGCGTTCTCGATACGAATGAGAGCCTGTTGGATGCGTCCCACGAAGTCGCCGCGGTCGCCGAGTTTAACGTGCGACGGGTCATTGACCTCACAAGCATTTAATCGCGGGTCCGGCGAGAGGAGTTTTGACTTCAACATAACTATTTTTAAAACTACTCTTTCGGATCAGTTTGAGCAAGAAACACCGACCCGAGCAGGTTCCTGATTTTCATCTAGAAGCCGCATTTGTGGCGCGCGGTAAAAACCTCACGCGGAGTTTTGGTTTGCGGAAGAAATTCAGGTAGATGGTCAATGCCACCGAGGACAAACTATCAAAATGCCGATAATAGCAATCCAGCGGGTCGTCGTATCGTCGCCATGTGTAGCCAACGGCCGAAAGTTGGTCGAACACCATGGTTTCATAGTTCAGGAAATGACTGGGTGGCTCGAACTTGCGCGGCCGTAAAGCGACCCCGCTGGAAGGTTTCTACCGGTCGAAACTTGGATCTGGGTCCGCCGCGATCCAACCGAGCTTACGAACAGTTAACTCAATCGGAAATTCGATTCGTTCAGGGATGTTGGCTTTTTTTCGTGATTATGCCTGCTCCTCGGTAGATTCCTCGGGGAACCGTTTTTCTAGGCGTGTGATCAGCACCGTGAGGCCTTCCAGGGCCGACGCTAATTCACTGCTGTGTCCGCGAAGCTCATCGATTTGCTTGTAAACAAATTCTTTTAATTCGTGGTTTCTCAGCGAGTTTAGATGTTCACCTGAGGAGGCGCCCGACTGAGATTCTTTCTGAATCTGTTGCTCGCCAGCAATAGTAATCTTACCAAGACCTCGGATTTTCCCTAGACTGTTAAAAAGCCGGCCCTCGACTAACCCGGCAGACTCTAAAACCTGCCAGACGTGGGTAAACTCTGCCAGATCTCCGCTCCCACACTCTGCCCAGACGGTGTTCAAGTTTACCCTTGGGTCAGGCTGGTCCTTCGCCTTAGCCAATTCTCTGAGGAGATTTCGTTCCAGAATTTCCATAGAAAACCTCGATTGAACCAGAATTCCCGTTCCCTATCAATATGCGCCTACGAAGAGGAGAAGATGGTTTTGTCATTACGTTTCAAACCTGGTTTTTCTTTCCAGCCACTGAGTCCAAAGCGTAATGGGCAAGGTCAACAACAGGTAGCCGATAGCCAGGGGGATGTAAGTTTCGAACAGGCTGTAGGTCAAACCGCCGACTTGCTGCGCGCTCCAGGTGAACTCAGCGATCGAAATCACCGAAAGCAATGAAGAGTCCTTGATCAACGAGGCGAACATGCCGGCTAACCCTGGCAAAATGACCCGGATTGCTTGGGGAAAAATGACATATCGATAGGTCTGAAACCGGGTCAGCCCAATGGCTCGGGCCGACTCGAGCTGGGACGCACCAATGCTCTCAATGCCTCCCCTGACAATCTCGCTGATGTAGGCGCCGGAGAAAATAGCCAGAGTAGCCACTCCAACTACCAGCCGGTTTTCTAAGTGAAAAGCGGAGGCGACCACATAAAATGCAAAGGATACCTGCACCAACAATGGTGTGCCGCGGATAGTTTCAACATAAATCCGGCTCAGCGCACGCAGGATAAAAAAACCGGAACGTCTGGCCAGCGCCGATAACGTTCCGATTGCCGTACTTAGCACGAGCGCAAACGCCGAAACCTGGATGGTGGTCAGCCAACCGTGCCAGAAAAAGCTTGAGTAACTACTGACCGCGTCCCAGTTCCAGCTATATCGCAAACTGGCGAAGGAAAAGCAGGCGACAAGCGACAACAACAGGAAAGCCAAGCTCCAGTTGAGAACGACCACCCAGCAAGGAGGCGGTATTCGCCGCTCTTCCGGCGATTGCCAGAAACAGCCTCGGACGGTACGCCACCAGCCAGGGGCACCCAGCCTAGCACCGCCAGTTTCCCGTTCGTTCACGGCATTCAGGACTTCGGGCTTACCTGCTGTAGGCAACCCAGTAGATAGGGAATTAATTGTTTCTTCCGGGAAACGATGTGGTTCAATTCGAACAAGTTCGGCCCTAGCTTTGGATATTGAATCACGTTTTGAAATTCCGGAGGGGCCGCAATTAATAGCCGCGAATTCTGCGTATTCACATCCGTTACCAGCAAGGCGCTGAAAAAATCTTTTCGCCTGTCCCGGTATTCCTCCAGGGCTGCAAATAGCGTCTCCTGCTTATCCTCAAAATGTTGGAAACTTAGCTCCTCAACCTGAGATACGCTGAACCGGACACCCGTTTCTTCGTAATCCTTACAATCCGCTACGATCGCATCTTTAGGCGTCAGCGTCAGAAGCGGGGACCCGACCGCGAAAATCTCTTCGGCCAGTTTATTGGGTTCGACCCCCGCCACCTTACTGAGCTCCTGCATCACATCGGCGTCTATAGGCGTGGCAGTCGGTGAGGTCATATTCAGGGTGTCAGAAATAAGTCCTGCCATTAGTAAGCCGGCGATCGGAGGTGGTATCGGGATACCGAACTGCCGGTAACAGAGGGTTACGATCGTGCTGGTGGATCCCACCGGATTATTCCAGAAAAGGATCGGCGTATCGGTGCGCAAGTTTCCCAGCCGATGATGATCCAGGACTTCGATGATCGGAACTTCATCGGCACCCCGCACCGCCTGGCTCATCTCGTTGTGGTCGACCAGGATCAGTTCTCGGGGAGACGGCAGCAGGAAATCACTCTTGGTAAGCATCCCAACGAGCCGCTTGTTGCCGTCCAAAACCGGAAAGAAAAAGAAATCCGGAGCCGCAGCCGCGATTTTCCGGGCCGCCTGCAAGGTTGTTTCCGGTGTAAAACTGGTGAAGTTGGGATCGACAAAGCCATCCACAGCTACTCCGCTGCGTGCTAGAGAGACGGTGGTCGCCGTATCAAAGCGACTGGAAATCAGGCAGGCGCCAGCCTCCTTGGCCGCCTGTCGAACGTCTGCCGGAACTCCCAGGTCGCCAGTGATTACCAGGGTTCGCAGCCCCGCCTTTATGGCGGCCAATTGGACGTCCTCGCGATCCCCCACAAACAACACGAGCGCCCGGCTGTCATATTGCTGGAACCGGCCCAGCAACGACTCCAGGCTCATGGCCGCCACCATTAGGATCAGTTCCCGCTCTTCATCGTCAGCTCGACCCACCAGGATTTGGCCGTCAAGCGCTTCCACTACGTTGGCAGTTGAGGTCTTGATCCGGCGATATTGACCGGTTTCTTCCTGAGGAGGAAAAAGATGGTTCGTGATTTTCCAGCCCGAAAGCAGCCCCAGGCATCGATTTTCATCGTCAACCACGGGCAGACCACGCAACCGCTTTTGCTCGAAGGAATTGATCGCCTTGTGGATCGTTGAATGATGGCGAACTGACATTAGCTTTCGCTCCATCAGGTCAGCCACCTTCGGTGTTACGTCTTCGACAAACTCAGGCGAAGGTATCCCGAACTTTTGCAGCACAAAATCAATACGCGGGTTGGTATTGCCTGCCCTCGCCACCAATATGTTCGGCGTGCCAAGCCGCCGCTTTAGCTCCCCGTACCCGATAGCGGAACAGATTGCGTCCATGTCCGGGTTACGATGGCCAATGACAATGGTCTGCATGGAGACTAAGTTACAGGGTCCCTATGGGTAGACCACAGTCCAGCCGAAAGCAACGGCGGCCGCGAATGGGTGTTCAGAACCGGGGTGGTTTGGATGTAAAACGACAACTTCCCCAGAAATCTCGGACTGAAACAGTCCTTACACATTGCAAAATGTGGTTAAAATTAGGCGAATATTGCAAATTGCAACTAAACCTAGCGGTACAATCTAGAAATATTCATTTGAAATATCCACCAACCTGCGCAACTATACTGCCGAAGAGTTTTTCGGATTGTTCTGGGGGGAACAGCAGCCCTTCGTATCCAGCGGATACGGGGGGCTGTATTTTTTTCGGCCCTATTTCAATCCCATGAAACGCTTTCGGTTGTCCTGGCCGTTGGCCTTCGTGTTCGCAGCGCTGATCTGCGCAGCTCTCGTCTATCTGATCTTCGACCGCATCGTTTCCTGGCCGGAACGTGCCTTTGCCTTTTTCACCCATGAGTCCGCCGACAGTATCGCCAAACTGCACGACGTTCTCGCAGACACACTTCAATTCCGCCCCAAGATCGTGGTCCACGACAAGGTTGTCTACGCGCAATCCCAAGAGATCATGCAGTTGGCCGTATTGGCCAAAGACACAGAGGTGACCCGGGAAAGCGACCAAAGCTGGCTGGGCAGCACCAAGCACATCCGCATTCACGCTCTCTTCCGATTGCACGCCGGTTTCGATCTTAATCAGGAATGCCAAGTAGCGGTGAAAGGTACGACGGTGAATGTCAGATTGCCGCCGGCCAGCATCCTCAGTACGGAAGTCGTACATTGGAATGTGGAAGAGCTTGAGGACGGCCTTTGGAACAAGGTTCAGCCACAAGACGTCACGACCGAGTTGAATGCATTGCCTAAAATCGCCCGAGAAAAAGAGACGAACCTGCCTCGAGAGGCGCAGGAAAAGTTCCAGCGCGAGTTAGCAGAAAAGCTCAAACCCCTCGGTTACCAAGTAAAGGTCCGGTTTGAACCGCCGTCGATGTTTCAACCGGCACCGGTTCAAAATGATAGATGACAGATGACACATTGGACTCAAGCCGCTAAGCAACCAGGAGTCGCTGCGTGAGATCTTATCAGCCGTGACGCTCGCCAACAAAATTACTATCGTCCGGCTTTGCCTGATTCCGGCGTTTGTCTGGTTGGCGTTGGCCTACGGACGTTCCGTGGTTAGCGGTCAACCCGGCGATTGGTACCGGCTCGGTGCCATCGCAGTTTTCTTGGCAGCAGCTTGCAGCGACGGCCTTGATGGATTTGTTGCACGCCGGTTCAATCAACAAAGCCGGCTCGGGTCCATCTTAGATCCTATCGCGGACAAGGGTCTGATTGCCACAACCCTAATCGTTCTCGCGGTGGCTCGCTGGCCTCAAGGCTTACCGCTCTGGTTCCCTTGTATCGTCATCGGACGAGATCTGATCCTGGTTCTCGGTTTCACCGTTCTGAACCGTCTCATTCCGAATGTAACCGTTCGCCCTAGCCTTGCCGGAAAATTATCTACGGTCTTTCAGCTCGCCACCATTCTCTGGACCCTTTTATCACTCCCGGTCCTCTTCCAGGCACTCCTTTTCGTCTCGACCGCGCTCACCATCGTCTCCGGTTTTGGATACGTTTTCGACGGCTTCCGGCAACTCTTGCGGCGGGAGAAGTGAGACGTGAACGGTGATCAGTCGTTCTCTGAGAACACCATTCACCTCCATTTGCCGCCGCCTTCGAACCAGGCTTTACTGCTTGTTCACCCCGGTCTAACGTCCTTTCCACTAACGTGAAAGGCAGAGCCCAACGGCTCAACAAATTCGGAAACGAGATGGGTAAGGCGCCAACGGTAGCCATAGTAGGACGTCCAAACGTAGGTAAATCTGCGCTCTTTAATCGTTTGTTGCGGCGGCGGGTGGCGATCGTCCATGATGAACCTGGCGTTACCCGGGACCGGCTCGCATCAGATTGTTATCTCGATGATATGCCGATAACGCTGGTAGATACGGGAGGAATTGGCTCGTCGATGGGGGACACATTTAACGAGCAGGTGCGGGCGGAAGCCGAGCTGGCCATGCAGATGGCTGATGTGATTGTGTTCGTCACCGATGGTCCCGCCGGGCTTACACCGGTCGATGAGCTGCTCGCCAAGGAACTTCGCAAGACCAGGAAGCCGGTGATCGTAGCAGTGAATAAGATCGATCATCTGAAACATGCCGCTCTAGAAGCTGATTTTTCCAGCCTCGGGTTCGATGCCATGTTTCCGGTCAGTGCCGAACATGGTCGGGGCTTCAACGAGCTGGTCGATGCACTAAAGACGATTTTACCAGCTCAGGCTAACGTCCCTGATCAGGAGCCTGACTCTCCTCTACCGATCAAGCTCGCGATCGTCGGGAGACCAAACGTCGGTAAATCGTCGTTAGTAAATGCTATCCTACAAGATAAGCGGACAATCGTCAGTGAAATCGCTGGAACCACTCGGGACGCCGTTGATATCCCTTACTACCGCAACGGACGCGCCTTTCTCCTCATTGACACTGCCGGAATCCGGCCCCGCGGCAAGCACAATTCCTCCGTGGAGGTCTTCAGTGTGATGCGCTCGGAGAAAAGTATCGAACGAGCTGACATTTGCGCTCTGGTGGTCGATGCCGTGGACGGTGTTACCGCTCAGGACAAGAAAATTGCCGGACTGATTCAAGAGAGTGAAAAACCCTGCTTGGTTATCGTAAACAAACTCGACCTGGTCAAACCATCCACGCGGGTCCGCGACTTTGTAGAAGCAGTCCTCGGCCAGATCCGTTCCAACCTGTTTTTCCTGAATTATGCACCCATCGATGTACTTTCTGCCCATACTCGCGAGAATCTCGACCGGTTATTTACCAGCATCGATAAGATCGAAAAGCATTCTCGTCGCACCCTCGGCACCGGGCAATTGAATCGATTATTGCAATCAGCGATGGAGGCTCATCCTCCCCCGTTGCGCGGGAATCGTCGCCTGAAACTGCTTTATGCCACCCAGGTCGGCGCCAACGGTGAATCCGCAATAAGACCGCCGATGTTTGTACTGTTTGTAAACGATCCCGAAGCGCTCACCGACGATTACCGCCGTTACCTCGAGTCCAAGATTCGCGAACATATCGGTTACTACGGCCTCCCAATACTGCTCCGCCTGAAATCGAGACACTAGCCGGAGCGGGCTTCAGGCGAGCTCCGACTACTTCGCTCTCAAAGCCTGCCGTAACGATTCCACTTCCCGCATCAGATCTAGAACGACTCGTAACGCCCGTCCATCCAGGTGCATTTCGGAGCGTAGATTCTGAAGCCGGCGCAGCCAGTAAATCCCATCTTCGTCGAACAGCGGCTCACCGTCCCGGTATTCGACGGCGGTAATAAAACCCTGACGGCAATAGCTTCGGATACCTTCTGGATCGATTGCCGTGTACTCAGCAGCCACCTGGATATTGTATAGTTCACCGGCGGCAGGATTCGCGACGCTGACCTGCATAAACTCTGAGAAATTGCGGGCTTCTTCCTCGCTCATATATCATTCCCGGGGGTTGAATGTCGATGTTTTTGCCAATTCTTCCCAAAGTTTGCGCTCGCTCACGCTGGCCTCGGTAGGGACTACGATTCGAACCACTGCGTAAAGATTTCCGCGTCCTCCCTCTGACTTGGATAGCCCCAGGTTAGCCAGCCGGAAAGTAGCACCACTAACCGTTCCCGCCGGAACCTTCAGCTTCGCATGTCCATCGAGCGTTGGGATATTCACACTGCAACCCAACACGGCTTCCCATGGCGCCAGATCAAGGTCATAGTAAAGATCGGCCTCCTGCCAACGGAATTCAGGATGTTTTTGGAACGAGATTCGCAGAAATAAATCGCCGCCATTCTCTCCTTGCCCGGCCAGCCGGATCCGCTGCCCTTCTCGAATACCGGCCGGGATTTTGACCTTGTAGGTTTCGGTCTTACTCTTTTGCCCCGGTTCCGCAGTACGTTGCAGCGTGATCATGCGGGTCGAGCCGTGTAACGCCTCGGATAGGGTCACCATCATATCCGCCTCCACATCCCGTTTTCGCTGCCGTCGGGTCGTGGCTCCCTCGAAGCCGAAATCCGGCGCTGCCCCGTACGCTCGCCTCGTTCCAAAAAATGTTTCAAAAAAATCACTGAACCCGGTTCCGCCAAAATGGAATTCAACTCCCTCACCAAACGGTGCCTGTTGGTAACTCCAGCCTTCAGGCGCTCCCCCCGGTGTAGCTCCTGGATACTCTCCTCGTTCCCAAGCCTCCCCCAATTGATCATACTTCTTCCGTTTTTCAGGATCACTCAGTACCTCATAAGCTTCGTTGATCTCCTTGATCTTTTCCTCCCCGGCCTTCTTATCTTTAGCGACATCCGGATGGTATTTGCGCGCTAATTTTCGGTAGGCGCTGCGAATCTCATCGGGTGTCGCGGTTTTACCGACACCGAGTGTTTCGTAATAATCCCTGAATTGCGTAGCCATAAACGTAGAGGACCGGCAAAGGTTCTCCCATCAGCTCCAATGTAACGCGGAACGGCGATTTTCAAGACTCTACCGTTATCGGTTCCGCATCGGCCCGACCTTAGGCCGCCCACCTAATTACACAAGTTTACGTCGATCCGCCAGAATCGAACCCTCGAACTTCGAACTTTCATTCGCGGTTCAATTTGTCATTTGTCGTATATTCGCGGCCCCTCCCGCAAATATCTCGCCACCCTTGCGCGGCATTCTGTCAGCCGTTTGTAGCGCGCCACCGGTTCCGCCATGGTCTCCAAATTTTCCGCTAACCTGGCGCTCAACTCCGGCCACTGCTTTAGCTCGGCAATAGGTACCT
>JAFAVN010000083.1 GCA_019242435.1 Verrucomicrobiota bacterium
ACCCGATCAACCATGAACCGTTGGGACAGCCCGGAATTCATCGCCGCTGTAAAGCGAACTGGCCGCAGGAACCTCGTTGTTTCGGCCTTTTGGAGCGAGGGGTGTCTTGCCATGCCGGACCTACAGGCGCTCACTGACGGCTATTTCGTTTTTGCGATACAGGATGCTTCGCTCGGAGCTAGCGCGGTCGCGCATCAGGCGGCTCTCCGAAGAATCGAACACGCCGGCGGGGTGCCCGTAACCTCCCTGCAGTTACTATTCGAATTCCAACGCGATTGGGCGCGGAGCGAGCATTACGATGAGGTGATTCATGCAGTCAGAGCACGCTCCAGCCTGCTTGGGCGAGGAGCGGAAAACACCGTGGCAAGCCTGAAATGGCGCTCATGTTTCCTCGCTAGGACAAACGCCGTAACTGATTTCGGAAACAAATCAAAAGGAAAATAAGCACTATGAGTCAATACCACAAACTCTACAGTCCAGAAGACAGCGCGGTGGTGTTCATCGATCACCAGCCGCAAATGACGTTCGGTGTCGCCAACATCGACCGGGCATTACTGATCAATAATGTGACGCTGCTGGCCAAAGTGGCGAAGGAATTCGGGGTTCCTGCCGTTATTACGGCGGTCGAAACGGAATCGTTCAGCGGTTACGTTTGGCCCCAACTCCTTGATGTTTTTCCCGGGCAACCCGTCGTCGAGCGAACCTCGATGAATTCGTGGGACGACCCTGGGTTTCGCGCGGCGATCGAGGCTACGGGCAGAAAGAATATCCTCCTGACAGGTCTCTGGACGGAAGTTTGCGTGACCTGGCCCACGATTGAGATGCTTGACGCCGGGTATAACATTTACATCGTCGAAGATTGTTGCGGAGCAACTTCTCCAGAAGCCCATGAAGCTGCTTTATCCCGAATGGTGCAAGCAGGAGCAGTCCGTCTGACGACGATCCCCGCCTTACTCGAATGGCAGCGGGATTGGGCCAAGCGCGAGCACTATAACAATCTGATGGGTCTGCTGAAGGAGCAGGCCGGCGCCTATGGGGTTGGAGTGGAGTACGCCTACACAATGGTTCACCATGCTCCCCAGTCCGCGGTGAAACCGCAAGTTGTGCCGAAAAAAGCTGCACACTAACGACGGTACCGAGTTGTCATGAAACCGATCGCCGATCTCATTCTCGAGAAGGGAAAAATCACGACGCTCGATCCCAGGCATCCGTCAGCCACCGAGGCAGTGATTGTTGGCGACAAAATTGCAGGGATCGATAACGCCGCAGAATTTCAGCGAGGGCCGCAGACAAAAGTGGTGGACCTGAGAGGGCGGAGAGTTATTCCGGGTCTTTACGATTCGCATCTGCACGTCATTCGCGGTGGGCTCAACTACAACCTGGAGTTGCGCTGGGAAGGGGTGCCTTCTCTATCGCTCGCGTTGCAAATGCTGCGCGAGCAGGCAGCTCGAACCCCCGCACCACAATGGGTGCGGGTGGTTGGAGGCTGGACCGAATTCCAGTTTGCCGAAAGGCGTATGCCAACATTAGAGGAGGTTAATGCCGTGGCGCCGGATACGCCGGTATTCATTCTCCACCTCTACTGCCGTGCTTTGCTGAACGGGGCCGCGCTGAAGGCCTGTGGTTACACGAAGGATACGCCGAATCCACCGGGAGGCGAGATCGTGCGGGATAAGAAGGGCAATCCAACCGGTATGCTGATAGCGCGTCCTAACGCGACTATTCTTTACTCAACGCTGGCAAAGGGCCCCAAACTGCCGCCGGAATACCAGTATAATTCAACCCGGCACTTCATGCGGGAACTCAATCGTCTCGGGTTGACCAGCGTATGCGATGCCGGAGGCGGATACCAGAACTATCCGGAAGACTACGAAATCATCCAACAACTTCATCAACGCGGTGAGATGACGCTGCGCATCGCGTACAACCTTTTCACGCAAAAGCCAGGCGGCGAGTATGAAGACTTCGTTCGCTGGTCAAAAGTCGTGAAGCCGGATCAGGGAGACGATTATTTCCGCTGCAATGGCGCTGGCGAAATGCTGGTTTTCTCGGCTGCGGACTTCGAGGATTTCCTCGAACCGCGTCCGGACCTTCCGGAAAAACTGGAGAACGAACTTGAGCGGGTGGTGGGATTTCTTGCCGAAAACCGCTGGCCCTTCCGGCTGCATGCGACCTACGAAGAATCAATCGGTCGATTTTTAAATATTTTTGAAAAAGTCAATCGGCATGCACCACTCGACGGGCTGCACTGGTTCTTCGATCATTGCGAAACGATATCCGATCGCAACCTCGAGCGAGTGAGAGCACTCGGCGGCGGCATTGCTGTTCAACATCGCATGGCGTATCAAGGGGAATACTTCGTCGACCGTTATGGCGAGCAAGCCGCCCAACGCACGCCGCCTCTCAGGAGGATGCTGGAAATGGGCATACCGGTTGGAGCCGGCACCGACGCGACCCGGGTCGCCAGTTATAACCCATTTGTTTCTCTTTACTGGATGACGACCGGAAAGACCGTGGGCGGGCTTCGCCTCTATCCGGATAGCGCACTCCTTTCACGGGAGGAAGCTCTACGGCTTTACACCCAAGGCAGCACCTGGATGTCCCGGGAAGGCGGGAAACGGGGCGCCATTGCTGAAGGGCAGCTAGCTGATTTAGCGGTGCTGACGGCGGACTATTTTTCCATTCCCGAGGAGGAAATCAAATCGCTCGAGTCGGTGCTCACTATTTTGGGCGGAAAACCGGTTTACGCAGTCGAAGAATTCAAGCCACTCGATCCGGGTGAGCTTCCGGTTATGCCGGATTGGTCGCCGGTTCATCAATATCCCGGCTATTGGAGACAGGACGCTGATTCTCAGGTTCACGGATGTTGTGGGCATGAGCATCACGAAGAACGGTTCGTACGAAGCGATTCTCTGAACCTGCCCCAATGGATTCTTGGGCCGCGCGGTCCTCTGGATGGGGGTTGTGAATGTTTCGCTTTCTAACCTGTCACTCGCATCAGTCTGAAGACGGGTGAACTCAAAAATAGCGATGAAAATTATTCTAACTGGAGTTGCCCTGCTGGTCACGAGCTCGGTGATGTTTGGCGCCGAGAACTCGGAGCCGGCCGAAAAATCATTCGATGCCCCAAGGGGCTTGAAAGTTTCAGTCAAAGAGATCGGTCCTTATACGGAGCCGGCCGATCTGCAAATCATCTGCCTCTTTAAGCACAAACCTGACGCCGACACTTACGAAGGTGCGGCCAAAGATACGGACGAACACTTGCACGGCATACTCTCTGCGGTGCGAAATCGGGGTGAATTTGTTGGTGAACTGGGAGAGACATTTCTTTTTACGCCACCCAGCGGTTTGATTCCGGCTAAACGTTTTATGGTGATCGGGTTGGGGGACGAAAAAGATTTGTCACTCGATTCATTGCGACTGGTTGGCCGAATCGCTGGTCGCGAAGCGGTACGCTTGCAGGCCAAGCACGTAGCCTGGGCGCCGGTTATCCGGGACGAAGGTGACACTACTATCGATGTCGGCCAGGGCGACCGTGCCTTTATCGAGCAGCTGATTGCAGCATATGACACGGAAAAACGTCTTCAGGAACAGGAGTTAGCGCCTGCCTTCAGCATTGAAGATGTCGTTATTGAAGCTGGTCCGACTTATTTCGAGGACGCTGCCAAACAGGTCGAAAAGGGTATCCAATCCGTGGCAGAGCACCTGCCTGAACGCAATACCGCTCCCTACGGGTTCTCTAAGACGCAATGAAATGGCAGCCGGACAGCGCCGCCTGCTGAACCGCGGTCATCGCTGTTGCTATGGATATCAAGGCAGAAAGGCTAACCATGAGCCGCATACTCCGAGACAGCGCATTGGAGCTGCTGCTTACCTTCTGGCTGATGTTCGGTGTTACGACTATTGTCAGGTGGGTAATCGGGCCTTCGCCGGTTTCCCGGATGATACCGCAGATTCAGGTGGAATTATTGATAGTGGGTGCTGCGGTAGGGATTCTCATTGCCGGCTTGATCCTCAGTCCGCCGGGGAGGATCACTGGGGGGCATATGAACCCGGCAATTTCTCTGGCGATGTGGCGATTCGGTGTTTTCCCGGGGGCCGGGGTAATACCGTATATTGTCGCGCAATTAGTGGGTTCTGTTCTGGGCGTGGTGATAGCTCGCGCGGTTTGGGGGCCGGTCGTGGCCGAGGCGCCGGTAGCTTTCGCGGTGCTACAGCCGGCGCCTGGTTGGTCAGCGGTAACACTCTTCGTGGCGGAGACGTTAAGTATGGCGGCGATCGTTCTGGTGGTTGGCGTTTGTCTCGCAGTACCCCGGCTGGCGCCATTCGTACCCTGGATTGTGGGCGGCGCCATTGGTTTGGCGATTGCGGTGCTGGGTACCTCGACAGGAGGAAGCGTGAATCCGGCTCGCCAGTTTGGGCCGGCTGCCCTTTCCGGACAGACCCGTTTTCTTTGGGTATATTTGCTTGCGCCAATGGCTGGTGCCCTGCTCGCCACCTGGCTCCGGCAGGCCATGCAACGCCGGCGATCTGTATTGACGCATAGACTGTGCGGCACTCACCGCGACGGTAGCGCGTTGTCGGGGGTGACTAGGTAACAACCAGGCGTGTAGTCGAGAGAGCTTTTCATAATTGACCCAGGGTGTTAGGATTTATGGCGAAGCGGTCATAGACCGTAGCCCAGGCCTTTAGGCCTGGGGACGCTTACGCAGGAAAGTGCGCCCGAGGGGGCGAACGAGATGGTAACGCATAATTGGGAGGGAATGCCTATACAGTCGGTCGGCGAATGATCAATATGTTTTGGCTAGCCTCGCAAGGTACTGAGCACGTTCGGCCGCCCTTTCAGGGCGGGTTCTCTGCGCGCCCGAATCCAGGCCTGAAGGCCTGGGCTATGGTCTTTTACCGCTTCGCGGTGATTTCAAGCGCGTTCGCGGCGCTCGCCTCAATCCCGAGCTCAGGGCTGGAGCCACCTTCCGCTAGCACGACCTCGCCAAGCCAGGAGACTGCCATCCAGCCGGGAACGGTTATCGCAGGCTATCCGATCGCGCCGACTTACACTCTTTCGCGCTATGACGAAGATTACAGCTTTCTGGCTAACCCGGCGTATCGAACTGAG
>JAFAVN010000338.1 GCA_019242435.1 Verrucomicrobiota bacterium
AAATACGTGGAAGAAGGTTACCGCTCGTTCGACTTTCCTTTCCCGGAACTCGCAGCTCCGGAAATGCAAATAACCGTTCAATGGAATCGATCCGATTTTCTCGGCTACGTAGATACGTGGTCGTCCGTGGCCGCCATGGAACGCGCCGCCGGCCGGGAAGAACACCAACGATTCAATCGAGTACTCAGCCGGGCTTGGAACCTGGCCGAAGGAACCCGTCAGATCAAATGGCCGCTAACGGTGAGAGCGGGGGTTATTTAGGAGTTTAGGAGTGCAGAAGTGCAGGAGTGCAGCCAGTTGGCGACCAGGCTAAAGCTCGAAGCTTGGTAACCCCTGGTGAATATGCGTTGCAAAGCATCGGCGGATTCGCACCGGAATGGCAGTGTCGTTGAACTCCTTGAACTCCTTGAACTCCTTGAACTCCTTGAACTCCCGGAACTCCTGGAATTCTTTCTCCTGCACTCCTGCACTTCTCCAGAATGCCCCTGACCCTCATATCCATCCAATCCAGTGTCGTATACGGGCACGTCGGCAACAGTGCTGCCGTATTTCCGTTGCAACGGATGGGCGTTGAGGTGTGGCCGATCAACACGGTTCATTTTTCAAACCACACCGGCTACGGCCGTTGGCGCGGCGCGGTTCTCCCCTTGGAAGTCATCCAGGATCTGGTACTCGGAATCAGTGAGCGCGGCATTTTGGGCGAGTGTGACGGGGTAGTCAGCGGTTACCTGGGAGACGTCTCCTTGGGACGAGTCGTTCTTGATCTCGTCCAGCGGGTCAAAGCAGCGAATCCGGCAGCGCTTTATTGTCTAGATCCAGTTATGGGAGACGTCGGTCGAGGGTTTTATGTCAGGCCTGGAATCGCAGAATTTATGCGAGCAGAGGCGGTCCCGCAGGCAGCGATAGTTACACCGAACCAGTTTGAGTTAGAGTACTTGGTCGGCTATCCGGTTACTGGTCTCGACTCGGCAATTACCGCCGCCCGAGAGCTACAGTCACGGGGTCCCTCCGTAGTTTTGGTAACCAGCCTGGTGAGAGCGGATGGCGATCCAGATACGGTTGAGGTATTGGCCGTCGACAAGCAGTCAGCCTACCTCGTCGCCACTCCGAGGCTGCCTCTGGCAGTCAATGGAGCCGGTGATGCCATGGCTGCGATCTTTTTCGCCCATTGGCTCAGAGAACGAACCATTTCCGGGGCTTTGGAAAGGACGGTCAACGCGATTTTTGCCATTCTCGAATTGACCGCTGAAAAGAAAGAAAGGGAGATCCAGCTGGTTGCGGCGCAGGAGCAGATTGCCAATCCGCCTCATCGATTCCGGGCAGTACGCCTTGGCTGAGGCTGAGCTTGGCCGTTTCCAATCCCTAGATACTTCCCGATAAAATAATCGAGCATACGCGTCGGCATTATCCGCGGAATCGTATACTCCATGAAGTGTTTTGGCACGATTGGGTAACGCGCCTTGGGCCGTTTGGCCTTTAAAATCCGCTCGATCAACTCCGCCACTTTCTCTGCCGGGAAACCGCTGCGTCCCTCCTTCATCGCGATCTCGGCAAAATTTCGCAAAGATTTGTCGTAAGGAGTGCCGGGAAAATCGGCAACGACTTTGCCCTCCGCTTTGTCCCACATTGGAGTCACAACCGCTCCCGGCTCAACTAAGACAACGTCAATCCCGAACAGCTTAAGTTCCCGTCGCAGGCTGTCGGACAACCCTTCCAATCCGAATTTCGACGCGCAATAGGCTCCAACAAAAGGGACCGCTAATCGTCCCGATACAGAGCTTATATTAATGATCCGTCCGGGCGGCCCTTTCCGATTGGGATCGAGTCCCAACAGTGGCAAGAATGCTTGTGTCACGCTGAGTACTCCCACCAGGTTCACCTCGAGTTGCAGCCGAAATCGATCCACCGGCAAGTAGGCGAGGGGTCCAGGAACTTCGATACCGGCATTATTGATCAACGCGAATAACCGGCTGTTACCCAGTCGGTCGCTAACGACTCTCGCTCCTGCTTCCACGGCTGCCGGATCGGTAACATCAAAAACGAGCGGCGAATAACTTTCGCCCAATTCTTTCCCGAGCCGCATCGCGTCCGCCTCCGATCTCACACTACCGAATACCTGGTACCCTCGGCGCGTTAGCCATTTGGCGGCGGCATATCCGATGCCCGTGGATACACCGGTAATCACGATAGAAGGCTTACTTTTGGGTGCCGGGGACGACATAGGTCGCAAACTCGCCTGAAGCTCACGTATGACAAATGAGAAAATAAATTTGAGGCCCGCGCGCCGCAGGCGGTACTGGCCGAATTATTCCAACCCGCCTTCGCCAAGGCGGCGGCGGATCTATTCGCGGTTCAGAATTGCAAACTGCCGGACCTGGGGCTTAATTCCTCGTTTTCACTTCGAAGTTTATCGATGACCCACCGGCTGCAAAGTTACCTCGGTTACTCATATCCGAACCAGTTGGCAGAGCTCGTCAAGCGGGCGTGGCCGGCAGATCTGCTGAGCTATCTGCCGACGGAAGGCCTGCTGAGATTGCTGTTGGATGTGGCGTATCATGCCACTCTCCTCCGGGAAGAGCAGCGGCCGGTGACCTTTCGGCTGCTACTCGGGCGGCCGGAAGAATTGATGACTGACAACCAACCACCCATCGCCCTGAGCGGAGTCTCGTTCGACCGGCCTCGCCCATTCAATGAACAAGAGGTAAGGCGAATTTCAATGGCGGCGGATTTCTACCGCTCATTGATCGGGGTCACTCCCCATGGAGACGAGAAGCTGAAAATCTGGGGTATCTTGCTCTCGGGAACCAGATGGGTAAACAGCCTTGAGGGCGGCCGATTCAGCGGCATACCTCTGCCCACGCGAATAGTGGTTCATGCGCTGGGACCAGGCAGGGTCACGGTTTTCGTCGGTCATCGCCGGCTCGCAGCATTGAGCGGCGGCCAGCTTGAGGCTTATGCGTTCGATCTTTTCCAAAGCCAATGGTTAAAGGAGACCTTTAAAACCGTCCGCAAACAGATCCAGCATTGGTTGTTTCAGGATGCCGACCTGCCATTTGTGCCGATCGATACCGAGTTCTTGCGGGAGCTCTCCCAGAATATCGTTCGAAGAATCGTTAGTGTGGTTCGCAATGCCAAACATGGGGGCACTCTCGTGTTTATCGAGCCGCAAGAGGAAACTTGCCTAACGGACCGGAACGGTCCCGTACGATTCAAGTATCTCCTGGCCCAGAATCATCAACGGAAACGCTATCGCCAACTGATCCGATCCGCTATCTCCCGGCTTTGCAAGTTAGCGGCAGCTAACAATGTGCAAAACATCGGCTGGAATGAATATCAGAGTTTTGCCGATCGCGAGCTTTCGGAGCTCGATGAAGCTTTTTTTGAATTCGCCCATTTTTTAGCGGACCTGACCTCGGTAGACGGAGCGTTGATCCTGACGAAGAACTGGGAAGTGGTGGGATTCGGAGCTGAGTTGCTATCGGAAGCGCCGTCTCTCGCTAGTGTACGCCGGGCCATGGATCTGGAGGGCACCATATGGGCTAACGAGGCCTTGGATGACGTAGGAACACGGCATCGGGCGGTTTACCGGCTGTGCGATCAATACCCGAATTGCCTGGCGATCGTGGTCTCCCAGGACGGTTCGGTACGCTTTGTAAAGAATCACCACGGGGTCGTCACTTACTGGAATCAGTTGTCCTGGTAGCCTGCATTTCTCGCAACCCGCAGAAGAACCGGTCCGAAAAAGCAATTTATGAGATCGTCGCTTTCGATCGGGGAGACGCGACGGGCGGGCCTGGCAGCTCAAGGCTTCGGCCAGCCCAAGCCCCTGCGAGTAACCAGGAAGCATCTGCTCTCAACCATTCAGCGTCTCGGTTTGTTGCAAATCGATTCCGTAAATGTGCTGGTTCGGGCGCATTATTTTCCGCTCTTTTCCCGACTCGGCATTTTCCCCTGTGATTGGCTGGATGAACTCGCTTACAAAAAGCGGCAACTTTTCGAGTATTGGGGACATGCCGCTTCATTGATCCCAGTGAGCCTCTTTCCGTATTTTCGCTGGCGCATGGAGCGAGCCGCCCGCAACGTCGGTATTTATCGAG